>JAPKCN010000106.1 GCA_028822945.1 Porticoccaceae bacterium
TCATTATCGGCAGCTGACCTTGCGCGCCGGTCAACTTACAGCCGCTCCTTTCTGATATCGGCATTCAAAAATGTGCGATACAAAACTGCGGATGAGGCCTATTTTCAAGCGTTCGATGACTAAAACATCTCTCATATCAGAATACATGAGCCCGTCACGCAGGGCTACCGCCGATCAGTCAGGAGTCGGTAGATATAGAGGTCAGGCGACGCTCCAGAGTCTCACGAATAATTTTACCACTGTCGCTTCGCGGCAACTCGTCCATGTTGATAAAATATATTTCGCGAGGCCGTTTATATCCGGCCAATCTCGCTCGGCAGAGAGTTTCAATATCGGAATCGAGTAACTGCGCGTTATTGCGCACAACAAAGGCCACCGGAATCTCACCCCAGTGCTCGTCTGGCTTGCGCACCACGGCTACATCGTCGATACGCGGGTCGGCTAACAAAACGCGCTCAATTTCTGCTGGATAAATATTTTCACCTCCCGACTTGATCATATACTTAGAACGACCGGCAAATTCCAAACCACCCGCATCAGTCTGTCGAAATAAATCGCCCATATGAAACCAGCCACCGCGAAAGTCTTTGGCATTGACTTCGGGTGCATTCCAATAGCCACTGAAAAGGGTTGGCCCACGGAGTATAATTTCACCGACGGCGCCACTCTCCACATCACAGCCCTGGCTATCGACAATCCGAAATTCGCACATTGAACTACGTTGTTTGTCGAGGCTTGTGGGCACTTCGCCGATAGGAATAAGGTGAGCAGTCGCAGGCGGCAAACCAGTTTCAGTGGCGCCAAAACTATTAGCAAATGGTGCATTGAATAGCGCGCTGGCCTCGGCGATCAATGCCGCGGGCAGCATGTCGGCACTGCTACCCACCACGCGAACACCACGAATCTGTGTTCCGGAGTCCTTGATACGCTGCAACAGCGGCTCTATAGTCGCCGGCATCAGTATTAACCAGCCCAACTGATGGCTACCTATAGCATCGACCATGGCGTCGAGGTCGAGCCCGTCAGTGATGATCACCGGGGCACCCATCATCATAGACGAAAGCGTATGATCGGAGCCGCCCATATGATACATCGGCGCCCACGCTAAAAACGCGTCGCTTGGCTGCACCCCCAAATCCATTCGCAGAACGGTCATCCGCGCTATTTCAGCGCGATGACTGATCAATGCCGCCTTGGGTAGCCCAGTAGTACCACTGGTATTTAACAATAGTAGACCCTGCTCGGGGTCACTCCACGGGGATTGCGTATCGGCAGCGGCTGCATTGGCTACCGACAGGCTATTGTCGAGCGAGATTTTAACGCGCTGATCAACGATAGTCTGATCAAGTTTTTCGGTAAAACGCGCCGAGACAAAAAAGATACTCGGCTCTACAATGTCGATACAGTGCTTGAGTTCCTCATTGGCTAAGCGCCAGTTGAGACAAGCCACAATCGCCCCAATGCGCGCGCATGCCAACTGCAGCATTGTGTACTCGGGGCGGTTTTCAGAGAGTATCGCCAGTCGATCACCGGGCTTCAATCCATGTTTGCGGAGTACGCTAGCAAATCGATCAACACAGTCGAGAAGCTCGCCGTAGGACCAAGTCGATACGCCACTTTGGATGGCAAGATTGTCAGGCCGCCAAAGCGCGGTGGCTCTAAATAAACTGTATACAGTGGAGGGGGTGGCTAGGGTCATAATATTCGCGGTCGCTCGCTAGGTTTTACACCAAAATATTTTTGGCTCAAGTTAAAAATTTAATCTGTGACCGTGCAGACGCTTAGAAACCCGAATTCCTCCAGCTCACGGTTTTTAAAGAATTTAAAGTAACTAGATGCTTTAGTAAGATAGTCAAAATTTAAATGACATTCAAACTTTTAATCTTTACGAATCTTAAAAAATTACCTTATCCACATCAGCGCTTAATTTGCTCGAGACTTCCTTGTAAGCGCAATACTGATAGGTTTTTTGGCTAACGGAGAACCAGGTGGCAGGCCGCACGTAGCCCTTAGGGCCTTCTTGAACAGTGACGCGGCATTTTCAAGCCCATTATCAGGGTCAAAATACGCATTTAATTTAGCGCCTACTAATAACCAATATACGATTTCGCCCTTTTCTTCGCGACTCTCCGGCTCTGCATCTGAGTCGGCAAACAGCGTTGACAGTATTTGCTTACAACTTCGATCCATCTCTAGTTTAAATTCACTCAGCACAGGGTCATTGACCGCCACCCCAATCGCCTCGTATAAAAACCCAGAGGTCGAATGGTTAATATCTTTATTATCGATAAATAGAAAATTGGTGATGTAGTCGATTTTACTCTCAAGCGGCAAATCAACCATCTGGCGTAGCCCCTGCACAACCACATCGCACTGCTGCTGGCTGCAGTTACGCAGTAAATCTTGTTTTGAATTAAAATAATAGAATATATGACTGGGAAATAACCCCGCCTGCTTGGCGACATCTGCCATTGCCGTGTTAGCGTATCCCTGCTGACTAACACAGCTTTTGAACGCCGTTATAATCGCCTGTTTCCGCAAGGTTCCCTTGGGTTTAGTAGGCTTCTTAATCACCATAACAACAACATCCTCCTCACCACGGCTTGTGCCATTTACTTAACGTGTAATGCGCGCACAAGCCACCGATTATTTTGGCTATAGACTGGTAAATGACCATCGGACTCGGCAGTCGCGGATTAAATTTTATCTTGCTCGGCCCTAGCCCTTGGCGCATACTTGAATTTAATTTAATTTAAAACGTCATATAAACACAGAAAACATATAATATCTCTGTAAATCAACTATCACAATATTTGCGCTGAATACGGAGTACAACAAATGACCATTACTCAGATCACCAGTGGCGGGTTAAGACTAGAAAATAAAGTTGCCATAGTAACAGGCGCCGGCTCTGGACTGGGTCGCGCAAGCGCACTGCACTTCGCGAAACAAGGTGCAAAAGTCGCTTGTGTCGACATCGACATCGACGCCGCTACTGAAACTGCAGCTCTTATTGCCGCCATAGGCGGGTCAGCCGAGGCACTGTGGGCCGACACAGCATCCCCCGAAGCAAATGACAATATGGTCGCAAAAACTCTCGAGCACTATCGGCGTATCGACATTTTGTTTGCCAATGCAGGCATACCCCATGCAGGTTCAGTAACCTCGACCAGCGTCGAGGATTGGAATCGGGTCATAGCCGTCAACCTAACCGGTGTATGGCTCTCCAACAGAGCGGTATTGCCGACTATGATCGCTCAGGGTGGCGGATCTATAATCAACCAGTCCTCGATTTCGGCGCTCGCCGGCTTCAGTGGTGTCGCCGCTTATACGGCAGCCAAGGGCGGCGTTGTTGCGCTAACGCGGCAAGCCGCGGTTGAGTACGCCGAGCAAAATGTGCGTATCAATGCCATTTGCCCGGGCACGGTACACACGCCGCTAGTTACCGCCACCTATGAACAGCGCGGTGGCGCAGAAATGGGTAAACCACTGCCACTCGGAGAAGCTCTGGCCGTCACGGCAGCGAAATATCCACTTAAACGCATCGGTACTGTCGACGATATTGCGCAGATGGCTGTATTCCTCGGTTCAGATGAATCACGTTGGATCACTGGCGCTATCTTTCCGGTCGATGGCGGCTACACAGCGGCATAAAAATCTGTTTGCAGTTACCCGTAAATGTCATGTACTGCCCTTCGCTCCTAATCTGCTGCGCATGACACCAGTTAGGTGCTGACAGCGTCACCGTAAAGTCGGTTTAAACACCGTCAATAGCCGCGCCATTGACTATGGCGAGTCGACAAAGCACTGTACAATCCTCGCTCTGTGCTAGCACAGGGTTGATCGAAAGCCCTGGCATAGAGACCCCACAGAGATTGGACTGAAACTGTTGACGATTGATAGAAAATTCTGCGTTGCGCCAATGATGGACTGGACCGATAGGTTCTGCCGCTATTTTTTGCGACTGATAAGCCAACACTCGGTACTCTATACTGAGATGATCACTAGCGGCGCAATCATTCATGGCGATGCACACAGACACCTTAACAAGCACCGCGACGAACACCCAGTGGCTCTCCAACTTGGCGGCAGTGATCCCGATAACTTGGCGCGCGCCTGTAAAATAGCGAGCGACTATGACTATGCCGAGATAAACCTAAATTGTGGTTGCCCAAGCGACCGCGTACAAAATGGCATGTTTGGCGCCGTAATGATGAAAGATGCGAAGACCACCGCCAACTGCGTATCCGCAATGCGCGATGCGATCGACCTGCCGATCACCGTCAAACACCGCATCGGCGTTGACGACCACGACTCATACGCATTTCTATGCGACTTTGTCGGTACCGTAGCCGATGGCGGTTGCGATACATTTTTAGTACACGCCCGCAAGGCCTGGCTACAGGGCTTGAGCCCCAAGCAAAATCGCGAGGTGCCAACGCTCGATTACCGCAGAGTGTATCGTTTAAAACAAGATTTTCCACAATTGGAAATTGTCGTTAATGGCGGTGTTAGCTCAGTCGAACAGGCCGCTATGCACCTGCAGTCTATAGACGGCGTCATGGTCGGCCGCGAAGCGTATACAAATCCCTATATGCTGGCAAACGTGGATAGAGACATCTATGGCTCAGTTACAACGCCCAAATCACGGCACCAAATCGCCGCAGAATTCTTACTCTTCGTTGAGCATGAACTCTCCCATGGGGTAAAATTGCAGTCGATGACAAGGCATATACTTGGCTTATTCCACGGCATGCCACGCGCACGATTATACCGGCGACATCTCAGTGAAAATGCCTATAAACCAAATGCTACAATCGATGTACTCATCGACGCGTTAAACGTCACCACAGGGAATTAACCATGCACAGTCAACTCGATCAGTTAAAAAAAATGACCATCGTGGTCGCCGACACTGGTGATTTTGAAACTATTAGTCAGTATCAACCGGAGGATGCCACGACGAACCCTTCATTGCTTCTAAAAGCAGCGCAGATGCCCAGCTATCGCGATTTAGTGGGCTGCGTACTGACTGAGGTGGCCAACCTTGCGCTATCAACTAATGAGCAAATAGCGCATGCGATGGATCTGCTCGCAGTGCGCTTTGGTGAAAAAATTCTTGCTCTAATCCCCGGCAGGGTATCGACTGAGATCGACGCCCGGTTGTCATTCGACCAACGGCGGTCCATCGCCAAGGCCCGCGAACTGATTGCGCACTATGAGTCTGCCGGAATTAATCGTAACCGTATCCTTATTAAAATGGCCGCTACCTGGGAGGGCATCTGCGCCGCTCGAGAACTTGAAAATGAAGGAATAAACTGTAATTTAACGCTGCTGTTTAATTTTTCTCAGGCCGCCTCCGCTGCCGATGCCGGGGCTTTCCTAGTCTCGCCGTTTGTCGGCAGAATCCTCGACTGGCACACTGCAACCAATGGCAAGAGCGACTATACAGCCGCCGAAGACCCCGGTGTCATATCGGTAACAGCGATCTATAACTACTACAAACAGCGTAAATACCAAACTGTGGTAATGGGTGCCAGTTTTCGTAACACGAGCCAAATTATCGAACTAGCCGGCTGTGACCGACTCACCATCAGTCCACAACTACTTGAGGGTTTGGCCAATAATCATTCCCCGCTCACACGAAAATTAGACCCCAGCGCCACTGGGGAGAATACGTTATATGAACTTGGAGGCGAGAGCGAGTTCCGTTATCGGTTGAATAATGATGCTATGGCGACGGAAAAGCTGGCACAGGGCATTCGAAGCTTTGTTGCCGACCAAGTCAAACTTGAAAATTGGCTAAGGGAGTTTTAATTTATGTTAACGCGTATAAAGCAATTTTTTGACCAACGCATTTTGGAGTCCGATGACGTCGATCAGAACCCCGAAAAACTAGCAGTTGCGGCACTTCTTATCGAGGTAATGGTGATCGATGACGAATTGGCTGAAAGTGAATTGATGAGTATTACCCAATCACTGAGTAGCCTATTGGCATTGTCCAGTAAAGATATCGAGGAATTAATTACCCTTTCGAGAAGCGAGGTGAAAAATGCCACTTCGCTTTACGAGTTTACCCGTCAGATTAATCAACACTTCGATATCGAAAAGAAGAAACGCTTGATGACATCGCTTTGGAGAGTGGCCTACGCAGATGGGGTTCTAGATAAATACGAGGAGAATATTATCCGGAAAATTGCTGACCTGATACACTTGCGCCACGCAGAGTATATTGACTGCAAGCTAAGTGCCCGCGATAACCCCTAACAACCCGACTCTAGCGCCTGAATGAGATCTGTAAACTGGTCACTATTTTTCGGTGACAACTGAATCAATATTTTATGCGCCTCCAACACCTGCCGGCGCGTTTCACCAACCTCCGGAGTGACCATGGCGAGGTCACTGACCGTGCCACAGGGAGATAGCAGACCCTCGTGTATATCGAAGATTTCGTCAAAACCCATGCAATCCAAAGTGCGCAAAATACTTGGGTGATAGCAGAACACCTGTACATTGATACCGTACTCTCGCTGGCAATGAATCCCCAACTTAGCCAACACCCCTAGCGTGGTACTATCCAAACATTCGGCCTCGAGCATATCGACAACAACGCCATTGACTACCTGACTGCCGAAAATAGTCTCCATATGACGATTTAGCGTGCCGCAAAGCGTAACCCGCACATCGCCAGTCAACTTAAGTAAGTAGTTGCCAGCCTCGTCGTATACCAAGATTTTACCAGCGCTCACGTCACATACCTCGGGTCAGCAGTAAGACTGAAATATCATCTCTGGGCTCTTCGATATAATCGATCAACAAAACCTCTTTGAGGTCGTCTAGGTTACTCGCATGTGTCGCAACATGCCGCAAAATGGTAG
>JAPKCN010000290.1 GCA_028822945.1 Porticoccaceae bacterium
TGCTCGTCTTGGCGACTTTTAACTAGCCGTTTTTGCGTCCCCATTAATCTATTCTTCTTGCTAATTGGCGCGGCAGCAGGGCGTAGTCTGCAAGTGTATTTAATGAAAAACGAGATTTTTTGGGATAACCAAGATGTATGCGGGCGAACACGTTTCTAATAATCCCGAACGACCAGCAATCATTATGGCCAGCAGTGGCGAAATTGTAAGCTATCGAGTTTTCGATGAGAAAACGAATCAAGTCGCTCATTTTTTACGTGACAGTGGATTGCAGCGACTCGACCACTATGCAATATTTATGGAAAACAACAGCCAATACTTGGTCTGTTGTGGTGCCGGTGAACGGTCGGGATTGTACTTTACCTGTATCAATTCATACTTAAAAGCCGACGAACTCGCTTTTATCCTCAATAATAGCGAGTCAAAGGTTTTAATTACTTCGCGCGAAAAGTTACCAATAGTTCGCCAAGCGCTGACGTTATGCCCTAATATTCGGGTATGTTTGGTGATTGGTGCGACGTCGCTCAATGCTCAAATCTTGTCCTATGAACAGACTATAGATAATTATCCAAAAACGC
Source organism: Porticoccaceae bacterium (assembly GCA_028822945.1). GTDB lineage: Bacteria > Pseudomonadota > Gammaproteobacteria > Pseudomonadales > Porticoccaceae > TMED48. Next base: position 579 of record JAPKCN010000290.1, read on the forward strand.
CAATTGCCGATGAATACCTCGGCACGCCTATGCAGTATTCATCTGGCACCACCGGTCAACCGAAGGGCGTATTGCGTCCGCTGGAGGCTGTGCTGCCTAGTCAACCACTCGCGCTGGCGACATTTTTGAGTGATATTTGGTTATATCGAAAGGATATGGTATATCTGTCGCCTGCGCCGTTGTATCACTCGGCGCCGCAAATGGCGGTGGCTTTGACCATTCGCCAGGGGGGTACTTGCGTGATTATGGAGCGCTTTGATGCCGAACAGTATTTGGCCTTAATCGGCGAGTATCGCGTTAGCCATACGCAGCTTGTCCCAACTATGTTCAGCCGACTTTTAAAGCTGTCAGACGACATTAAAAATCATGCCGATCTGTCTTCTTTGGAAGTGGTGGTGCACGCTGCTGCGCCTTGTCCAGTGCCAACCAAGCAGGCCATGATCGATTGGTGGGGTCCGATTATCCATGAGTATTATGGCGCGACTGAGGGCCTTGGCTTTGCTACTTTAAACAGCCGCGAATGGCTTCGACACAAGGGTAGCGTTGGGAAGGTGGTGCTGGGCAAGCTACATATTCTTGATGCCAATCGCAACACTACTGCGGCGGGGGAAGCCGGTGAGATTTGGTTTGAAACGGCCAATCCATTTAGTTACTTCAACAACCCAAAAAAAACCAGAGAAAGTCAGTCGGCCGATGGCGCTATGAGCACGGTTGGCGATATTGGTTATGTAAAAGACGGCTACTTATATCTAACCGATAGGTTGAGCTTCATGATCATCTCGGGCGGCGTGAATATCTACCCGCAAGAAACTGAAAATCTGTTAATCGTGCATGCGAAAGTTTTTGATGCGGCAGTATTCGGCGTGCCTAATGAAGAGTTGGGTGAGGAGGTAAAAGCAGTCGTGCAGGTGATGCCTGAGTTTGCCGATGAGATCGGTTTGGAGGCGGAGTTATTGGCTTACTGCCATTTGCACTTGTCGCGTCAAAAATGCCCGCGGTCTATTGATTTCACCCCGCAACTACCGCGATTGCCGACCGGAAAACTCTACAAGAAAACCCTTAAAGATAGCTACTGGGTGGGACACATGTATTCGATCAGGCAATAGTAGTTTGGACTGATTTTTTCACGGAATCCGTGGGCTTATAATAGTTATTACTAGCGATAATTTAAGTTATGAATAGTT
>JAPKCN010000107.1 GCA_028822945.1 Porticoccaceae bacterium
CTGGTCAGGCTGTTCAGTGCCTAAATGTGATGGTTGGCTGGCCCGAGACCAGTGGTTTGAGTGCTGCGGCATTGACCCCGTGAACATAGAACGTAAGTCTATAGTAGTTGCTTATCGGCCTGGTCGGCAGATTATGTGGGTTGGTATGGGATTGCTAACGTTTGTTTTAGCGCTGCTAGTCGGCCGCTATTGGGGTGGCTACGAATCGACTGCGATCATCGCTGAGAAAGTGCGGTTAGAAGAGAACTTACTGGACGTAAAAGAGGATTTGAAACTCCGCAAAGAGCAGTTGAGCAGTATTTTGTTGAGCTCTGAAGTGGACACTGTGGCGCTGGAAAATACCCGACAACAGATGGTAATCTTGCAACGCCAAATATACGCGCGCGACGAAGATCTTAAACTCTACCGCGACTTACTGCAGGACACAGATAGCCCTAGCGGTCTGTCAGTCGGCGATTTTAGTTTAACTCAGCTAGATGATGGGCGGATTAAATACCGCTGGGTTGCGCGTCAAAAAGCCCCAAAAATGAAGCTGTTGAGCGTATTTGCCGATATTCGTGTTTTGGGCATGAGCAAGGGTGATAAGATTACACTGGGCCTTTCCGAGGTTGATGAGCAAGTCGAAAAAATGCCGTTAAAGCTTGAATTTAAGTACTTTTTTATCGGGCAGGGTATTATGCAATTGCCGGATGGCTTCGACCCTGCTAGCGTAAAAATCAGTTTACGTTATACTTGGGATAAAGAAATAGCTATAACGCAGGATTTTGTGTGGGAATACGAGGACTAGATATGTTTGGCAATAAAGAGAATAGTTCGGCTCATGGTGCGACGACGCTGATAGCTCAGGGAACTCGCGTAGAGGGAGATTTGCACTTTACTGGTAGTCTTGAAGTCGAAGGGACAGTGGTCGGTAATATCCGTTCTGACGATCAAAGCTCGCGCGTTCGAGTGCTTCATGGAGGCTTACTCGAGGGCGAAATTTGGGTCGGAGATGTGGTGATTAATGGCCATGTTAAGGGTAATATTTATGCTGGGAACTTGGTTAAACTAGCTTCCAAAGCTGTTATTGAGGGGAATATTCACTATAGTTTAATCGAGGTTGAAAAGGGCGCTGAAGTGGTGGGTAGTTTTGTTCTTGAACAGGCCAGCACCAATAACGTCACAAATTTTCCCAAAGAGGTCCACAACGCCGATAGCTAGTTTCATGTAGGATTTCGGTAACGGGGATCAGTGGCGCTGGGGAAAGCCTTGGCGGGATTCACTAAGGGAGACGGGGAACGCTCATGTCGGCAGTAGAAACTTATATGCCCACCGCATTGGATATTACGCCAAGTGCCGTGGCCAAATTAAAAAGTCTAAAGATTGAAGAGGACAACGACGATCTGAAGTTGCGCGTTTACGTGACCGGTGGAGGTTGTTCTGGGTTCCAGTATGGATTTTCTTTCGAGGAAGTTGTCGCTGAGGACGACACGCCGGTTTCGCGTGATGGCATTATGGTATTGGTAGACTCACTCAGCTTTCAATACTTGATGGGCTCGACCGTGGACTACGAACAGAGCCTTATGGGGTCGAGATTTTTAATTAGTAATCCAAATGCCCAGACCACTTGCGGCTGCGGCGCGTCGTTCTCGATTTAATCGCATAATCAGATTTCCCTTTTGTAAAACTTTTTGTCGAAGGGCGGGACTTTTTGATTAGGCATATCAGAATATATCGCTTACCTCCTTTTTTTGACGCTAAAAAGTATACTGAGCCCGTTTCGAAAAGCGCCCAAACCCCAAAGGTTCCGACCACTGGACATATACATGATTGTTTTAATTTTGTGTCTGACCCTTTTTGGTTTTGAAAAACCGCTTTTGATCGCCTCAGTTATCGGCATGAGTGTGCATAACGTGTGCGCTGAATGATTAACTATTTCTGGGTCTCGGCAAACTACTAAATATTATCATGATCGCCTTAGTGCTTTACAACGAGGAGCCTTACTTAATGACCTTTGAGCATCGGCTGTTCGCGTTGCCGAGGCCACTACGGGTTATATATTACCGGTAGTGGCGGTGGTCTATGTTTGATCGCTAGATTCGGGTTGAGCCGTATAGACGGTTGATGGCCGGTTTACAAGGCCTGGCACATGCGCCGTTAGCTTGGGTGCACAGCGCTATCGAGCCGACAGTTATTTTGATTGGTTAATTAGCTAAGGGGGGTGGTCGGTATTGGCACGCTATTATTTACGTTTGGCATTTGGCCGTGTTGCGCGGCTGCGATGTGTAGTTTGCAGCCGATTTTTGCCGAACGAAACAAACTCGACATATCCGCTTGGTTGCCGAGTTCAGATAGCTGCTGGGTAGTGTTTTCACTTGTCTCTTAAACGGTGTAAAAACCGCCTAGAATGGCATGTCGACGAGCACCCGTAACATTGGGTAAATTTCCCGGCAATCGATGTATGCGGCGCATAGCTAACCACGCGAAGGCGACCGCTTCAACCCAGTCGGGATGGAGGCCGAGGGTTGCCGTGGTAGCTAATGGCAGGCCTTTAAGTTGCTGTTTGAGGTATGCCATAAGTGCCCGATTATGGGCGCCGCCGCCGCATACGTAAGCCTCGTCAGCCGCGCTCTCAAGTGTCCGTATGCTGTCGGCAATGCTGTCGGCGGTGAGGGCGCAAAGTGTCGCCTGGATATCCTCGGCGGCTAATTGGTTTGGCTGGCTGTATTTGGCAAGTTGTCGATTCAGCCAGCCTAGATTGAAACTCTCGCGACCAGTACTTTTTGGTGTCGCTAATGCAAAAAATGGGTGTTTTTTTAGGTGTTGTAAGAGGCCACTATTAACTGCGCCCTCGGCACCCCAATCGCCGTTATGGTCATAAGGTTCATTGCGGTGCTCTAAACACCATGCGTCCATTAATAGGTTGCCCGGTCCAGTATCGAAGCCACTGCAGGGGTGTGATGGAGGCAGCGATGTAATGTTGGCAATACCACCAATGTTGATAATTACTCGATGACTATCGGCGTCCGAAAAAAAATCTTCATGGAAGGCTGGAACTAGCGGGGCTCCCTGTCCCCCGAGAGCGATATCTGCGCGTCTAAAGTCTGCTACTGTCGGGCAGCCGGTACGCGTTGCAATCACGTTAGGATCGCCGATTTGTTGCGAAAAAGCGATCGTATTCTGGTCTGGCGGGGCATGCCGAACAGTTTGACCATGACTGCCAATAGCTGTTATTGCGCCGCGTGGTAAGCCCTCTGCTGCCAATAACAGCAGTGTTGCTTCGGCAAATAATTCTCCGAGTTTGACATCGGTTTCTGCGTACAACTGGAGGGTATCCTCGCCGGGTTGACAGAGCTTTAAAATATCTTTCTTAAGGTTTTTTGGCAGCGGGTGAGAGCGTTGACCGATAATGGTTAGGTGCCGACCATGGAATGTCACTGCTACTGCATCGACGCTGTCTAAACTGGTACCGGACATGAGTCCGATGTAGATCTCTGCCCCTGCCTGACGACTAGTGGACATTTGCCGCATCTTCAATGCTGCCGAGCGCTTGCTGGGACGCCTGTTCGTAGATGGCCAGTTTCACGAGTAACGGCTTGGTGGTGCGTTCAAAACGCTCACTTTCGTTTACCGGGATGGGGTCGGCTTGCGGTAGTTTGACTGTGCGTGGGTTTTTATGCACACCATTTACCAAGAATTCATAATGTAGGTGTGGACCGGTTGAGTAACCAGTCGAGCCGACTGTCCCAATCATCATCTTTTGCGACACGGTTTGCCCGACCTTGACCTTTTTCTTATGCAGATGCAGGTACTTGGTCGTATAGGTTTGACCATGTTGAATAAATATATAGTTGCCGTTGGCATGGTGAAACCCAGCTTTAACGACTTTACCTTTGCCGACCGCATAAACTGGCGTTCCACGGGGCGCTGCATAATCGACACCGCGGTGTGCTTTTATCTTTTTATGGATAGGGTGTTTACGTTTGAGGTTGAATCCCGAACTGATACGAAAAATGTCCAGCGGCGTGCGTAAAAACGTTTTTCGCATGCTCAGGCCATCCGGCGAATAATACTGCGTGGAACCATCACTATTTTGATAGCGCACCGCACGAAAAGTTTTGCCGCGATTGGTAAAGGAAGCGGCAATAATATCTCCGGCACCGAGCTGGACACCGTCTAGGTAGCGTTCCTCAAAGAGCAGTGAGAATTGATCCCCCTCGCGTATATCAAAGACAAAATCGATATCCCAGCCAAAAATGTTAGCCATTTCCATTATTATACTATCCGGCAATTGCGCCCGCTTGCCCGAGTTGTAGAGTGAATCGCGAATGATACCCTGCCTAAAACCGAGCAGCACATCGGCTTTGCGGGTGCGCTTTTCAGTGCGGTAGTTACCATCTTCATAAGCAAAAATATAGCGTATCAACGGCGACTTTATATACTCTAGCTGGATAACTTTGTCTGTTGCGTCAATTCCGATGCGGAATTGGTCACCGGGGTATAAATTGCCCAGCAAATCGCCGCCAGGAGAGGCGGTGAGGTTGTAGATCTCACCTGCAGACACACCTGCACGTACGAACATTGTGGATAAATTATCGCCATCTTTTACTTTGGCTGAACGCCATCTTAAGGTGGGCTGCGATTGCACCACAACGTCCGGGGCAGCAGCCGGAGCGGCGCTGTCAACACGACGAAACTCTAGTTCGACAGATTCAATTACTTGGCGTTTTTCGATCTCTTTGCCGCCTGGAAGCACGAGCATAACGACCACTGCGCCCGCTACCAGTACCGAAGCTATTAAATGGCGTTGTGGGAACGCCCGCAGAATCGACCATACCGCTTCGGGCATGCGCACTGGCGACTTAAATCTACTATCTAAACTCATATGACTAGATTGGCAATAACTATTTGAGCAAGTTTATATGAATAAATCCATGGGTGCCAACCTGTTGCGGGCTATTGTAAATAAAAATATATGTCTACCATCAGTGCAAAATACTAAGAAATCCATAACGTCTTGTATTTGGTACGCCAATCTGTAGAGTTACCTTTCCGAATTTACCAAGTGAATTGTTTCCGATGCAGGACACAGGCAGAGAGTTATTGGCGCAGTTGCAAGCGCGCGGTTTAATTGCACAGCAGTCCTCCGAGGACGAGCTCGAATCCCATCTCGACAAATCGATCACTTTATATTGTGGCTTCGATCCGACAGCCGACAGTTTGCACATTGGGAGTCTTGTGCCGCTATTGGTTTTGCGGCGGTTTCAGCAGGCTGGGCACAGGCCAATAATACTGCTTGGAGGATCGACTGGGCTAATTGGCGACCCCAGTTTTAAGGCCGAAGAGCGCAAGCTAAATAGCCCCGATGTGGTTGCGGGATGGGTCGACAAACTGCGCGCGCAAACGCGACAGTTTGTCGATTTCGATACCACAGCACCTAATCGAGCGTTAATTGTCAATAATCTGGATTGGACCAAGGGGGTCCATGTACTAGATTTTTTGCGCGATGTTGGCAAGCACTTTTCAATCAACAGTATGATTTCGAGGGAATCGGTTAAGCAACGCATTGACCGCCAAGGTGCCGGTATGTCCTTTACTGAATTCTCTTATTCCCTGTTACAGGGGCTAGATTTTGCCGAGTTATATCGGCGCCATACTTGTACATTACAAATCGGTGGCAGCGACCAGTGGGGAAATATTGTGGGTGGTATCGATTTGAGTCGGCGCCAATCAAAAGCTCACTGTTACGGTATTACAATGCCATTGATCGTCAAGTCCGACGGTACCAAATTCGGCAAAACAGAAGCCGGTACAGTCTGGCTCGACGCGACTAAAACCTCACCCTACAGTTTTTACCAATTTTGGCTAAATGTTGCCGACGTAGATGTATACCGGTTTTTGGGTTACTTCACTTTTTTGAGTCTCGAGGAGATCGCAGCTGTCGAGACACGCGATCAAGCCTCTCAGGGTAGGCCCGAGGCGCAGGCTTTACTAGCCTCCGAGGTCACGCGACTAGTGCATGGAGAGCTCGGCTTGTCGGCTGCCGAGCGCATTACGCAAGTATTGTTTAGTGGCGATGCGTCGGGTCTCGATAAAACGGATTTTGAGCAATTGGAGCAGGATGGACTGCCGACGTCTACCCTCAATGACGAGAACGATATGCCCTTGACACAATTATTGGTCGACAGTGGTATGGTCAGTTCTGGGCGCGAGGTCAAGGATGCGTTGGGTCGCAACTCCGTATATATTAACGGCGAGGCCAAGTCGAGCAACGACAATATGTCGGGACGAGAAAATTTTACCCGAGGAAAAGCATACTTTGGACGCTATTTCTTAGTTCGATTGGGCAAGAAAAAATATCATCTCTTGCGCTACCCCAGCGTTGCTCTAGGTCTTTAAGCGCTGTGCCGCTTGAGTTTGCCTAGAGCTCTTGCGATGGTTTGTCAGTCCGCTGGCAAAATAAACCCAAATACTTGTTGACAGTTTAGGGTACGACGTTAGAATGCGCGCTCAGTTAGGCGATAGACTTTTATCTCCAAAACGAGACGGCAGAGCCAGCGCAGGTAAGATGAGACGCTGAGATCAACACCTTGTCGTGTATGGTTCGCTCACCATAGTTGTATGGATGGTGGAGTTCCAGCGCCGTAGACGAGCGCACGTGGTTAAATTAAACCACTTATTTGATGTCTAGCTGTTGACAAAAACGTGGGTATCGATAAAATACGCCACCCGCTCATTGAGGCGGAATGCTCTTTAAAAATATAATCAAACAATGCGTGTGGGCACTTGTTGGATGATTCAGGACAACGAATCATCACAAGCAAGTGACTCATCGATTCATTACGAATAGGTAGTACAGTTTT
>JAPKCN010000291.1 GCA_028822945.1 Porticoccaceae bacterium
CGTGTCCTCAATACGGTTGTAGAGAACATGGTTTTCCAGCGCGCGAGTTTTTATCTGGTGGCCGAGTTCAGTTCCCTTTACATGGCTCCCGATAATAGTGAATCGTTTGATAGCGCCGATATAAATTCCATGAGTAAAGGTGTCTTTACGCTTTTGAAACCAAAAGCGGGATGAGTCTATTGTCATGCTGCTGTCTGGTAGCTCGCCTGTCAATATCGAGAATTCGTTGTCGTGGAAAAAGAGATTTCGCAATGTCAGGTCGCCGCCCTGAAGACGAATGCCCGCGCCATTTTTATCTTTGACCTTTGCTCCGGAGAATTCCATGTTTTCAATGACGGTGTTATCACCGTTGATGATCCAGATCGCTTTGTTGTTGGGTATAAAGTCTGCAGACTGTAAGTGAGCGATGCCACCCACGCCGCGAATAGTGAGATTGTCCTGATCCCAGGTGGCATAGTCGTTGTGATAAATGCCGGCATCAATTTCGATGATATCACCGCGGCGAGCGAGCCGTGCCGCGTCACTGGGAAACTTCAGAGATCTTTCTGGTCCAACCCGCAAAGTGACAGCAGTGGTAGAGGCCGCATAGGCCGGCGGTATTAAAATGAGTGAAATCATTAATACGATAAGCCCATGGAAGGTTATGGCGATGGTCCTTCTCCTTATGGTCTTTTTTGGGAGATTTTTTCAAACAGGGTGGGTATTCACTGCGTCCGGTGCCCTCAAGCATCAATTACCCTTGTCAACTCGCCTATTGAGTCTAAAAAGAGGCGCGCGCCGGTAAAGTTTTGATTCGAGGTAAACTTATTGTAGACGATGGCGCAGTCAATGCCAGCGCTGATAGCCGATTGAAGACCACGTTGAGAATCTTCGATCACGAGGCATTCCTTAGCCCTGGCTCCAAATCTGCTGAGGGCGAGAAGGTAGGGCTCTGGATCCGGCTTGGATGCTATATAGTCTTCGCGCGTGAGTACAAAATCCATAAACCGGACAAGACCGCGGTTCTTATGAATGAGCTCGAAGTCGGTGCGTCTTGAGGTTGTAACAATGGCCATCTTGTAGGTTTTGGAAAGTGATGTCAGTACTCGCTCAACGCCCGGAATGTCGATATTCTCGTGCGCCAGATACGCTTGATAATAGGTGTCTCTGTGCTGCCGCTTTACTGATACCAGGTTTGTATCCACGCCCATTGCCGCAGCGAGATCCCAGCTTGATTTGCCAAGCACCATGCGTTCTAGATAGGTTTGTTCTTCCAATACCACGCCGAGTTCAGCCAGTGCCCGTTGCGTTGCTTTGAAATACCACCACTCGGTATCAACTAACACGCCGTCATTGTCCCAGAGGATATATTTTTTTAGGGGTGGATTAACGTTACTCATGGGAACCAGCTGTTTGCGGATGTCAGTGTTTGCATCCGCTAGGCAGCTTTCGCACTGTCTTCGATTGCGATTTTTTTAGTTTGATCGTTAACTGAGTATGCACCGTGACAAATTGATAGGCGCAAAAGTGGCTGTTGGCCTGCGGCGTTTGAGTAAAGCCCCTGACTGCGTAAGCTCGGTGCGGTCAGGGTTTTCCTTCCTAGTGAAGAGTGCGGTCCGACAGTATTTCGGTAGGTAGTTCCTTACTCTGGTCTGCGGCCGCAGATTCCTGCTGCTGCATATAATTGCGAAGGCGACCGACTACGCTGTTCATGACATCGATCGTCTGACTGATTTGATCGAGCGCCATCAATAT
>JAPKCN010000108.1 GCA_028822945.1 Porticoccaceae bacterium
CATCAAAAGTTCATTCTTTCCATCGTCGTCGATACGTTCTTGCCAGCGCAACAATGGTTTGTCGCTGCTTGGTGTCGCGCGCGATAGTCCAGGCAGTAGCACCTGGTCAAACTCTAGCCCCTTGGCTTTATGGATTGTCATGATGTGTATGCCACACTGCGTTTGGGCACGCTCGCTTAGAATAGATGGCGATGCATAAAGTTTTTCTACCGCGAGTTGAAAGGCATCCCAGTCGGGAATATATCCAGCAACTTGGCGCGTCGATAAGAGATCTAAAAAGCGTTCGACGTCGCGCTCTTCGCTAGCACTTTTTAGCGTGGCATAGCCTCCTAATTGCATCCAGCAGGTTTCTACTGCGATTCGGAGGTCGTTGCGTGCGCGATTTTGCCATGCGTCCTTTAATATCGGTAAGACGCGCGTTAACAGGTTGCGTCCATGGACACTGAGACGATCATAATGCAATTTGGCGGGGCCATCGAAGTGCTCGAGTAATTGCGCAATAATGACCTGATGAGTCTCCTGCCGGGTTGCATGACTCTGAGTGATTACCAGCAGATCATTGAGACTCAAGCCGCAAAAAGGCGCACGCAAAATCGATAACCAGGCGACGCGGTCCGTGGGTGACAGTAGGGCTCGGGTAAGCGATAGTAAGTCGACAATTACCATTCGAGTGGCTAGTGGATCGATATCCGTTGCCTGCCATTCCAGATCGAGGCTTTTCAATTCTGGAATAATACTTCGCAAATGTAGACGACTACGAACTAATATAGCAACACTTTGAGGTACCTCATTATCTCGGATGTCGAGACAGATTTGAGCGACACGCTGAGCTTCAAATTGCTCGTAGTTATCTCCAGAATAGCCGATAAACTGCACACTTGAATTTAGATCGTCAGTCTTTCTTGCGATCGAGTTAGAGTAGGGCACTGCGCCGCGCACTATATTCGACTGTTTCGGGAACGCCTCAGAAAAATACTCGTTGACCCAGTCTATGATCGGTTTCTGCGAGCGGAAATTAGTACTTAGTGATAGACTCTGACACTGAATGGTCCCAAGAGGTTGGCGTTGTGTACGCAAAAATAGCCCGACTTTGGCGTTACGAAAACTGTACAGAGATTGCATGGCATCACCCACCAAAAATAGGCTGCGACCATCGTCGGGTTGCCAACCCGATAAAAGTGACTCTAATAATCCAATCTGTGCCGCTGATGTGTCCTGAAATTCATCGACCAGCACATGCTTAAGCCTGTAGTCCAATCGCAGTGTTATATCGGATACTATTGAATCGGGTTCAGCCTGACTTAAAGCTTCCATAGCGGCCAGCGTAATGGCGGAATAATCACATTCTTTATGGGTTTGAAAGATCCCATTTAGTTCGGCGGTCAAGCGCGGTAGGAGGTGCGCCAGCGCATCTAAAATATCCTGCTGTCGCGCATCGATCGGGTGGTCTGGTAGGTGTCGGATCTGCGTCATTAGGGCTTTGAGAGCGGTCTGTTCGCGACACCATTCTAAAATGCCCAGCATGCGTTTTTTGTCAACTGTATGGGTAGCTGGAAACCCTTCTTTGACGGTAATCAATTTACGCCATTGATGGTCTTTAGTCATTAGTAAATTGATCAGAATCCGCCATGTTGGGATACCCTCTAAAGTGTTGGCTGGCAATTTTTTGATGCCGAGCAAACTTGCCAGGTGGGGATTTTTGTCTGGGTCGACTCGACTAGCTGCGGCATCCGTCAAGGCGATTAGTTCTCCCGAAACCGGTTTTAATGCTTGCTCTAATTGAATTAAGTCGCCAGCGATCAAGCGGTCTATTATCTGCTGAAAATAGCTCTGATTATCAGCCGCATTAAAGATCAGAGGTAACCATTGCTCGCGCTTGCTCAACAAGTCGCTCAAAAGCTCCTCGCAACGATTAAAATCATTTCCCATATGCGCCAGTAGGACGGCTAATTGCTGCCCAGTAACGCTGTTTTCCTCTAGTCTGTCTAGCAGGGTTCGCGCCGCAGCGCGGTAGTAGATCGTCGGTTGCTCACTTGGCTCGGCAAGTTGACCGAGCGCAGTGTCCAGAGCAAATTGGCTTGCGATATAGCGACAAAAGCCGTCTATCGTTTGGATGCGCATACGTCCTGGCATGTCTAAAATATGCCAGTTCAGTTCGCTGCTTCGGGCAAGAGCTGTGCGCGCTAGCTGCCATGTCTGCGCGGCATATGGATCCGTCGGGCATGCCTCGGTATCAGCCTCGCGCAGCGCGGCCTGTATTCGACTGGTCATTTCCGCAGCCGCTTTCCGGGTAAAGGTGATGCAGAGTATTTCTTCAGGGTTTTCGACACTGGCTAGGAGTCCCAAAAGGCGCTGGGTTATCAGACCGGTCTTGCCCGATCCAGCTGGTGCAGATACGATAAAGCTACCCGACGGATCGAGAGCTGCGCGGCGCTGTATACTATCGCTGGGATCAACGATCGGCATCGTTCGTCTCCCGACCGGCGCTCTTGTGCAGCTCCGTTTGTTCCGTCCAACGGTTTAGAGGCAGGAGATAACTTTGCTGCACAAAACCTGCAGGATCGTGCACCTCGAGATCGACGCAGCCACGATTAAACTCTTCCGCTAAATACTCCAAATCTGCTCGCCATTGCACGATTTGTTGCGCCCAATTCTGGTTGTCTCGCAGGCCCTCGTCGGATAGTTCGTTGCCCTCACCGAGTAATTTAATGTTGCCCCCTCTGAGCTGTGCAAAAGCACAACCATCTACGGTTGGCGCAGTGGCTACTACATACAGTGGAAGTTGCGCGTCTTTGAGACGCTGCGAGTGCCATCCGCGGGTGGTGACGGCGCCAGACTTGTAGTCGATAATTAATTTTTTATCCCCAATCAAGTCGATTCGATCAAGGGTCAGTGACAGCGTCAATGGCCCTAATTTAATACTCACTGGATGCTCGAGGTTTAGGATTTTAAAAGGCTCTCGCTGCCGCTCAACCAACAGCCACTGATTGATAATCTTGTGCAGTCGTCGCCGCTCTAGGAGACGATAGCGATCCCCTTTCAGGCAAACCATATAGCGGCTCTGATTATCTATTACATCGCCGACAATCTGTTCTAATTGGTCGCTGACTAGCTGTTCTGTCGAGTTACTCAAATACTCAGAAGATCCCCAGGCGTTCCAAACGGCGAACATTATTTGGTGTATCAATATGCCGCGCTGCAGTGCGGACAAGCCCTGATGGGGTGATTCGGGCCGAGGTAGCCTCAAACGATGGATGGCAAAGGCATTTAACGGGCATATTGCTTGGTTATTGATGAGTGTCGCGCCTCCGCGCACACGCTCGTTATCCGCGTTAAACGGCACATCAGACTGTCGGTAAAGCTCACATTGATCTGAATCTGCCAATGCTGTGTGAGTAAGGGCTGGGCGCAACAGTTGCGCCTTTATTGTATCGTCAAGGCCCGCTACTGTGCGCAGGAGTGGACTGGCTTCGAGTATTTCTTCGCCACGTCGCTGCGGATAACTGAGAATGAGCGATTGGGTATTTTTGTGAAAACCATAAAGCAGATATTGCGCTATCTGTAACTCACGTTCGGGCAGGCTGTGCGGCATGTCGTGTTCACGCTGAAAATCACTTGGAAGTAGCGGATTAATATCGACCAACGCTGGGAAGCATTTTTGCTCCAAACCGATCACCCAGAGTTTATCGAAATGCAGACCAGAGGCTTCGAGTAAGCCGAGTATTTGTAATGGTGCATCGGGTGTTTGACGATGGAAAGGGTGTTCTAGCGCCATCGATCGCAATATTCGAGTGGCCCGAGATAAACCGACCTGGATGTCGAGGTTATCGAGTTCGGAAAACTTCTCTAACAGCTGAGTCCATTGTCTTTTTTGCTGATATTCAAGACTGTTTAACGGGCGCCAACCTGGCCACTCAAGCCCGTGTAAGTAGTTTTGAAAGTAGTCTGCCCACGCCGAAAAATTTTTCCGCATAGCGCCAACTCGTTTATTTTTGTTGACGATGTCAGTAAAAGTATGCAGCGTGTGCGCCGTTTGAATGGCGCTCGCATCAGCCCATTTAAAACACTCTAAAAACTGGCTTGGCCGCAACTCGAACTGAGCAGTGTTACGCATGTGCAACTCGGCAGCGGCGCGAACATGCAGTGGTAATTGCTCGAGGGAGCTAAAAGGCGCATAAAGTAACCGTAGCCAGTAAGCAATGGGCTGTTGATAATCCAGAAATCCGAGTAGATCAAATGCGGCACTCACCAAAGGTGTATTCGCAAGTGGTATGGCAGCGGAAAAGTTAACAGCGGTGGTGACGCCTATATCTTTTAATGCAGTGTCGACACAACGCTCTAATTCAGCAATTCGGAGATTTAGATCGGGCACCACAATAGCGATACGTTGCCCCACATTTAGTTTTAATTCAGTCGCCGCCCAACGTGTCGCCAGCTGAATTTCCTCTGCACCATCGGCGCAGGCGATCTGGCGAGCCTTGGCTAACGGCAGTTCGCAGCAGGTCGAAGATTTCTGAAAGGCTTGTTCAGTGTTGACAGTTTGGCTACTAGCGCGGTGAAGTGGTGATAGGTCGAGTGCCTCGAGATGTCCAGCAGCAGCAGCGAGCAAACGGCGCTGTAGAGGCGGTATGGATTGAAATCCGTAAACATAAATAGTCTCTGTATGCTGACTGCTGTCGCGGGAAAATATTTCCGCAATCAGATGAGCGCATTGGGCACGGGTTATGAAAGCGTTCTTTTGCAAGAGTTTAAGATAGGCTTTAGCCCAGTTTTTAAAGTGCTCTGCGCTATTGCTACTAGAGGGGATTTGCTCATGTTGCAAATCCCAATTAGTGAGTGTTTCAAAGGTATTTTCCGCGAGTCGCGCATAGCTAGAGCCCAAATCATCACTACAGCTATCGATTGCGCGCTGCCAGTAGTACTGACTTTGTGCACGACCTATAATAGCCTGTCCTCTAACCTCGGGTGCGTGTGAATCCTGAAGCTCATCCCAGCAGTTGTTTATCCAGCCGTCGATCGAATATACCTTTGGTGCCTCCCAGGCGCTGGCATACGGTAATATTGTCCTACCCCAAGCATTACTAATATGTTTTGCCAGTCGCTGATTTGCAACGATGACGGTGGCTTCACTTGAGATCGCCTTGTGGAACAGCGTTATATCTATAAGCGGCGGTAAGTAGCTGGAGTCAGTCATTGATTTTATATTAAACAACCGCACACAGCCGGTTGGCAAATAGATCCTTAAATGCGCTTGAGGCTGATACAATATAGACATGGATGTATCGATACAAGCAATCACACTTTACTGGTTAATAGGCGGCTTGGGCCTGGGTCTTTGTTGCGGCTATGTATTAGCGGTTAGCCTCGCTCGAGCTGACATGGCACGCCTTAAAACCGAGCTAGATATAATCAGTCGAGCGCAAGGTAAATTGTCTGAAAGTCTCGCCGCCGCGGAGAGTGAAAAACTTGACGCGCTGCAAAGGTGTAGCGCCCTTGAGCAAAAACATGTCAGTCAGGCAACTCAACACAGCGATCAATTAGCTCTGTTAGAAAATACTAAAAAACGCTTGGCAGTGGAATTTGAGAATCTGGCCAACCGAATTTTTGATGAGAAACAATCGGTCTTTGCGGTGCATAGTAAAGCGGCAATGGAGAGCACCCTAACGCCGTTGCGACGAGATATTGGCGACTTTCGCCAGCAGGTTGCGACCGCTTATGACAAGGAGAATGCCGATCGCAATCAACTAATTGGCAGTATCGGTGAGTTACAAAAGCAGACTATGCAGATTTCAGCCGAGGCGGCCAGCCTGACTAATGCCTTGCGCAGAGACAATAAAGCTCAGGGTAACTGGGGCGAGTTCATACTTGAGAAGTTACTTGAAGATTCGGGCCTAAGTAACGGCCGTGAGTATACCGTACAAGTTAATCTGGCCGATGCCGAGGGCAGGCGTAGGCACCCCGATGTGGTCGTGCATCTGCCTGAGGGGAGGGATATTGTTATCGATGCGAAAGTCAGCTTGAAAGACTACGAGAGCTATTATAATGCCTCCTGCGAGGTTGAAAAAGGAGATTACCTCAAAAAACATCTGAACTCCATGCGTAGCCATATCCGCGGACTCAGCGGCAAGAATTATGAGCAATTGAACGGTGTTAATAGCCTCGATTTTGTTTTGCTGTTTGTACCTATAGACAGCGCCCTTCTGCTGGCTCTCGATCGTTCGCCAGAGCTGCAGAGAGACGCCTACGATCAGGGGATTATACTGGCCAGTTCAGGCACCTTAATGGTAACGTTGAGGACTATTAAGAATCTTTGGCGGTACGCCGATCAGAATCGCAATGCAAAGTTAATTGCCGAAAAAGCCGGGCGCTTATACGACCAGTTTGTCCTTTTTACCGAGAGTTTAGACGAGGTATCTAAGCATATTGAGCGCAGTAGCGAAGCACTTGGAACGGCGCGTAAACGGTTGACTAGTGGCCAAGGTAATTTGATTAAAAAGACCGAAGAACTTAAAACATTGGGGGCCAAGGCAAAAAAACAGCTGATAATTGAGGACTCTGTGGGTTTAGGACCGTCAGGTATCGCGTTATCTGCGTCACTAACGGATAGCGAATGATAGCGTCACTCAATATCTGGCTGGCTATGGCACTGTTACTAATGCTCTTTTTGCTGCTTTATGCGAGTTATCCGGGGCTAAAATTATGGCGTCAAAAACGCCAGAGCCAGG
>JAPKCN010000109.1 GCA_028822945.1 Porticoccaceae bacterium
CTACGCCGAGTGTCTTGCGACTGCCATCGGCAAATCGTAACGAGCGACTGATAACGCCGCCATCAAAATAGATATTGGCTTTAATGTCGACGCTGACGTTGCTAAATTGAGACATTTGGATTTCCTATTGTGGATTTGTGTTTTTAAGTCGATCGGGCGTTGATTTGAAACTTGATCACGTATCGATAGCGTATGCGTTGGTTGTACTCATGAACATTGTAGCCGATGATAGTTGTTAATTGAGATTGGTTGGATATTTATCGATAGGGAATGTGCAGCCAAATTTTTTACGTGAGTCAGTTTGGCCATTGCCACGTTCGTGACTATAACAGAGCCGAATCGTTTGCTTCAATGTTCCACTAGGTGCCAGATTTTTTTTCAGAGTTTTGGCAAACGATATACAGCTTTCTCTAGTGGCGATGGCTGGTGAACCTCACTAGTAAAGGTGAAGTTTGATGATAGATTCGTTTTTGAAACAGGCGCGGGTTCGTTATCTGCTTCTTACGCTCTGTGGACTGCTTAGCGCTTGCGTGGCCGGTGATCGATTCGTCAACAGCGATGGTCAGTCGATCAATAAACCGCTAATGGATCTTTTTAGGTGGCGCTGGCAACGTGTGCCACCGCAACCTTTCGAATTACCTAGATCTCATGAGTGGCGGCGTTTGAATAACCAAAGTACTGAGTATGCGGTATGGATTGGCCACGCGACCTACCTGCTCAACAATGGTGACCTGACGATCCTTACCGATCCGATTTTTTCCCAACGGGCCTCGCCAGTTTCATGGGCAGGTCCTGAGCGAATGGCACTTCCGGCTATCCCGCTGGCCGACTTGCCAGTTATTGATGTGGTGCTCGTGAGTCACAATCACTACGACCATTTGGATATTCCCAGTCTGATAGCCCTGCAGACCTCTAATCCCAAGGCACTTTTTCTGGTTCCACTGGGGGATCGTCGACTGCTATCAGCGGCGGGTATTACTCACGTTGAGGAGTACGCTTGGTGGCAGAGTAGACAGGTTAAGCGGACGGTTTTTACCTTCACGCCAGCTTATCACTGGTCGGCGAGGGGGTTGTTGGATCGCAACCGCAGTCTTTGGGGTGGTTGGTATATGGATACGCCACAGAGATCGTTGTACCACGCCGGGGACACGGGCTATTCGTCGGATTTTTCCGAGATTCGCAAGCGTTTGGGGGCACCAGATTACGCCTTTATTCCGATTGGTGCCTATGCGCCACGTTGGTTTATGCGTGCCTCTCATGTCGACCCCGCCGAGGCACTACAGATCGCCGAAGATGTTGGTGCGCGCCAGTCGTTAGCTATGCATTGGGGCACATTTATTCTTACCGACGAACCGGTAGCCCAGCCTCAAAAGCGTTTAAAGCAGGCATTGCGTGCGAGTCAGCACGAGTCAGACTTTTTTATCACTCCAATTCTTGGTGGTGTGCATCCATTTACAGATTAACGTAGTAAAACATCGGGTACGGTCTATAGTTTTACTGTGCAGTACTGCCGCACGTGAGATTACATACGGGTACTCCTGCGGTACGTAGCCATTCTAAACATCCAGATAAACTTTCACATAGATCCGACCAGTCACCATGACCGCAAGGACGCTTAATAAGGTAAACTGATTCATGAAGGCCGTTATTTTTAACGTAATAAACCCCGAGGTTACGCCGGTGTCTTTGTCAAATCCGAGTATTCTGCGAACACTGCTGCCACTGTTGGGCTCTACAACTGCGGCAATAACCGCGACGATGATGATAAGCAATAGCGGTATTACTGAAAATGTGTCGGGCGGCAATGCGCCTTGGGAAGAGTTTTACTCGGTATTCGGTATGATCTATGCAATAGTTTCAGGGTTTTTGTTGGTTGAAGTGCTCAATCGATTTAATAAATTATCTGAAGTAGTCGAATCTGAACTCAATGCGATCGGGGACGTCCGCGATTTTTTGATTTACATGGATGGTCAGCAGGACAAAAAGAAAACCGTGAACCGCGAGCTTCAGGAATACGTGCACTCGGTTGCCACCGTTGAGTGGGCGGATATGAACGACGAGCTGGCTGTTTTGAACTCCGATACCTCAAAGGAACTCTACGACATTATGTATGCAGTCAACAATCTTGAGATCAACAACGAGAGCGATCGCTCGGCACTTCATTTCTTAATCAGTGAACTCTCCAGTATCACTACCCTGCGGACCCAGCGCATCAGTATTGCGAATCACAGTTTACCGCCACAACTAAAACATTTACTGCTGTTTATGTCCACTGTGTTAGTTGCTGCGTTTATGATTAACACCAGCACTGTGCTCTGGATACAGTGCTTTATGGTGGGGTCAATCACCGGCTGTGTGCATCTGCTGTATTTGGTTATTGCCGATCTCGACCATCCGTTTACCGGACTTTGGACGATCAACGTGCGTCCTTTGATAGAGTTGCAGGGTAGTTTTGATGTCGATTAGGCGTCTTGGTTACCGCGTGCGGATTGCGCAATGCGCAACCTGCTCATGGTCATTTTAGCTCGGTATGCAATCGTCGCTGATCATTCTTTACTCGATCCCGGCATTTGCGGTTTTGATGGCGATCGAACTCTCCTATGGGATTTTTCGAGGAAGTAACACCTATCGTCTAAATGATACTTTTTGCAGTCTGACGCTGGGCTTACTCAGTCGCTTTCCGCCGGTGTTTAAGCTTGGCGTTAGTGGGATGGTATATGCGGGTGCAGCGAATTTATTTGGCATTGACGGGCTAGCCAAAGACGCCTGGAGTACTTGGGTATTGGCTTTTTTGCTCTATGATTTTAGCTATTATTGGAAGCATCGCCTATGCCATGAACGCACCCTTTTATGGGCCAGTCATGTGGTTCACCACCAGAGTGAAGATTATAACCTCGGCACTGCACTGCGGCAGACGGGGTCATCGTTCATAGTGTCTTGGATCTTTTATATTCCAATGTTTTTAGTCGGCGTGCCGATAGAGGTTTTCGTTCCCGTCGCGGGGGTCAACCTAGTGTATCAATTTTGGGTACACACCGAGCACATCGGAAGTCTTGGGTTGTTGGATCGAATCATGGTGACGCCGTCCAATCACCGTGTTCACCACGCCCGCAACGCCGAGTATATCGATGCCAACTATGGCGGCGTCTTTATCATATGGGATCGAATATTTGGGACTTTTCGCGCCGAGCGAAGTGACTTGCCGCCTGAGTATGGCACGCGCACACCGCTGCGCAGTTGGAATCCACTTTGGGCCAACCTCGAAATTTACTGGCGAATGTTGCGCGACAGTTGGTACACCAAAAATTGGCGGGATAAATGCCAGGTGTGGATATCCCGAACGGGCTGGCGTCCCGACGATGTGGCGGCGCAGTTCGCCAAGCCCGAATCTAGCACTGCGAACTACCTTAAGTACCATACCAACACGTCACTCGGATATCAGGTATTTGCGGTAGTGCAGTTTTTGATGTGCGCATTAGTGACGCTCTGGGTCGTGCTTTATCTGCCTCAGCAATCTATATATGAGAGCGTAGTGATGATGCTTTTAGTGGTAGTGTCGGCGGCGCTTACTGCGGAAATTCTAAAGGGGAATAGCCTGTGGATATGGCTTGAAGTAGCTCGATCGCTGGCGGTTCTGACAGTGATTTTGGTGCTAAGGACACGGGGCTTAGATTTTCTGGTAGGTCAGTTTTTGGCGCTGCACGCAGTCTTCAATTTGCTGGTGATAGCGCTTATATGGGCGTATGGTCGATTTTATCTATGGCCGCTGAAGCCCAATTAATGTGGTTTTTATAGAATTGTGTCGATGATCGTTTTGGCAGCTTTCCCAGGCACCTCGCGGACTAGTCTCGGTAGTAGAAATCCGGGCAGAGCGGCCTGCATTCCGGCGTATATCTGAGTTGCCTGCACCTGAGCGACATCGAAGTGACTGGCGCCCTGCACTGGGTCGAGAAGGTGCAGGTAGTAAGGGCTGACACCACAGTCATAGAGGCGCTCGCTGAGATCGATCAACGTTTTTGCGCCATCATTGACGCCTTTTAGTAGCACCGACTGATTGAGTATACGAATGCCATTTTCCTGTAAGCGATAAAGTCCAGCTTCGACGGCGTGGTCGATTTCATTTGCGTGGTTGACATGCACTACGAGTATAGGTTTCAGACGCGAGGCGGTCATCCATCGGAGTAGGTCGTCGTCCACCCGTGAGGGAATAACGATCGGCAAACGACTATGGACTCGTAGACGTTTGATATGACTAATCTCGGCAATTTGTGCCGTCAACCAACCGAGGAACTTATCATTAGCCGCGAGTGGGTCGCCGCCGCTGTAGATAACTTCGTTGAGTTCGCGGTGCTGGCGAATGTAGTCTAGGGCAGATACCCACTGTTGGCGGCTCTGGCGTTGTTGCTCATATGGGAAGTGTCGGCGGAAGCAGTATCGGCAATTAATGGCGCAGGCCGGACTTACTATTAACAATAATCGGTTGCGGTATTTATGGATGATACCAGGGTGGGGATTGTGTGAGACCTCGTCGAGGGGGTCCTTTTGAAAGCCCTGTGGCGACTCGAGTTCTTGCTGTACCGGTAGTACTTGAGTGAGCAGCGGATCGCATGGATCGGCATGCCGAATCCGTCCTAGATAGGGTTTTGGTACCTGCAAGGGAAACTGCATAGCGGCGCGCTGCGCGCCAGTCAGTAAAGAGCTGTCGAGTCGCAAGCAGTCGAGTAACTCGGCAACAGATTTTATCGATTGGCTCAACTCTATTTTCCAACTGCTAGGGATACTGAGTATTTGCGTTTGATCGAGCATCACAAGCTGCCATACTATCGAGGTCGTTAGTATAGATTAATTGCAACTCGGAGAGACACCTGTATGCCGACCGATATTGATATTGACGAGGTATTTATGCGTCGAGCGCTAGATTTGGCGGAGCGCGCAGCCATGGTAGGCGAGGTGCCAGTCGGGGCGGTGCTGGTGAAGAATGGTAAAATCATTGCTGAGGGGCACAACCAGCCGATCGGTAGTTGTGATCCGAGTGCCCATGCGGAGTTGGTGGTGTTGCGCATAGGCGCCCGAGCAGAGGCTAATTATCGTTTGCCGGGGTGTGAACTTTACGTAACTATCGAGCCGTGCATTATGTGCGTTGGCGCGATGCTCCATGCGCGCATCAAGCGGGTTGTTTTTGGTGCACTTGAACCTCGAGCTGGGGCTCTACAGAGCCAGCTGCAGTTACTCGAGGCCAGACATTATAACCATCATATCGACTGGTATGGCGGTATTTTAGAGCATGACTGTGGGCAACTTATGCGCGATTTCTTTCGTGCTAGACGTACCTAGACAGCCGCATTATAAAGTCATCACAAGTCCTTGATTGTTTGCTTTTAGAGCGACGCTGGCGCTGCAACTTTTCGCCATCGCAACCAGCTTCCTTTGCTCTCGGTGGTTACAGGTTCATCCTCCGACAGACTATGCAGATTGAGGTAACTACGATAGTAACGAATATTGTCGACATAGCGCACTGCTTCATCGCCGCGTGCATAGCCGTATTTGAGTGTGAGGTAGGTGCTCTTATCCGCTAATTTCGGCAGCTGTTCGCGAACATTGACCCATAGGTCGGGGTCTTGCTTGTGACGCTGTGCAAGAATACGTGCGTCTTCCATATGACCATAACCGACATTATAGGCTGCGAGCGTCAGCCAGGTGCGATCGGGTTCGGTAATCCTATCGGGCAACCTAGACTTTAGTTTTAACAAGTAGCGACTGCCGCCAGTGATACTCTGTTCCGGATCGAGGCGGTTTTCAACGCGCATTTCTCTCGCCGTATTGCGGGTCAGCATCATTAGGCCACGCACGCCAGTGGGTGATCGCGCCAGCGGATTCCAATGCGATTCTTGGTAGCCTACCGCGGCAAGCAATTGCCAGTCGAACTTGGTCGCTAAAGATGCGCGCTCAAACATCTGCTGGTATTTTGGCAGTCGCCGCTCCACCATACGCTCAAGCAGTTTCGAATTTGCTACCGAGAAGTAGCTTGCCTGTGAAAACATGCGGAGTTTTAGCTGATTGAGTTCACCGCTGGCAATAAAGCGATCAAGGAATTGATTGGCGGCGGTCAATAGGCTGCCATCTCCGTGTTTGGCAAATGCCCACGCAATTGGTTGCGGTTCTGAGATAGTCATTCCCAGTGCGGCTTTTTGATATATGTGGCGGTTAACTGTGTAGGCTAGGGAGTCGACAACGGCATAGTCAACCTCGCCTTGATGCACGCGTTTAATGAGACCGCCCATTGTGGCTTGATCGGTTTCTGTCCAGTCCAGTTCTGGATTGCTGAGTTGTAAGTTGCGTAATTGCTCGCTGTGTGCCGAATCGCTAATTACCGCCAGGGTACCAGTGAGTTGGTTGAGATTGTGCGGTCGCAAGGTGCCGATTTGGTAGAGCAATTGCTGAGTCATTTGATAGTAGGGGATGGAGAAGTTTAACCAGCGCTGCCGCGCTTGCGTCTGCGCTAGATTTGCGGCGCCAAAATCACCGCGCAAACTACCAATGGACAAAAATAAGCCGCGTAGGGTCGCCTTGGGTACTACCTCGAGTTCGACTCCAAGGCTATCGGCAAACGCCTTGGCCAATAAAAAGTCAAATCCGTTCTCCCCGCGACTATCGCGAAAGTAGGTGGTCGGGCCCTCTATAGTCAGCATCACCAAGCGCCCCCGCTCCT
>JAPKCN010000292.1 GCA_028822945.1 Porticoccaceae bacterium
CTAAAAATGGAACTTTTAGCGCTTTTTTTTGTCTCTATTACGAAGCCGAATTCACAGCAACCAATACGCGCAACTGGTTGTACGAGTCAGCTTACAAGGTTTATACTCGCGGTTAATATAAAACGCGAACAATAAAAATTATCTGTAAGGTCTCGGAAAACCACAAAAAATTGGTGACAAAAACCATGAAAAAACACACTAATAAGGCCTCCGAATCGGTTGCTCTGATGGCACAGAGACGCTCTTATCCGCGCCTACAAGAACCTGCACCGAGTGGCCAAGTACTCGAGTCAATACTCGCCGCCGCATTACGTTCTCCCGATCATATGCATTTGCGTCCATGGCGGTTTTTGAGTATATCTGGCGATGATAGAAAACATCTCGGCGACCTCTTCGTCAACGACATTGTCGCCAAGCAGGAAGATGCAAGTGCAGAAATATGCGCCCAAGCTCACAATAAAGCTTTTCGAGCACCCTTGATTATAGTCGGCGTAGCAGCCTATCGCGATCACCCAAAGGTACCGAAAATAGAACAGGCGGTGTCCGCTGGGGGCGTACTAAATAATATGGGACTCGCCGCCTACCTTCTTGGCTTTGGTGCGGTATGGAGAACTGGACCCTATGCATATTCTGACACTATCAAAGCAGGCTTAGGTATCGATGAGGAAGAGGATATCATCGGCTATCTATACCTCGGAACGCCTCCCACTTGGGATAGAAAAATTACCCCAGTGCCGATCGACGACTATGTCGCGACTTGGCCTTAGGCCGCAGCGACCCGTTTTTCGCAAGATTAAGCCCAGCGACGAACATACCCAGCAAAGGCAACAAAGCTAAGAGTCCGCGAGAATTCCTGACGAACCAACACGCCGTCCTATAGGATCGATCAATACTCCTGGATTGAGGATACCTTGCGGATCGAGATCCGCCTTAGCAGCGGCCAAAATACTCCGGTAAAGCGACGGGGATTGTATTTCGTAACCACTGCGATGATCCCGCCCAACCGCATGGTGATGTGTGATAGTACCCCCCAGTGACACCACTAAATGATTGGCTTGAACTTTTAACTGGCGCCATTTATCTAGCGCCGAGCGCAAATCACCGGATTTACTGCCGAGCGCAAAAAAACTAAAATAAAGCGCTGGCCCATCAGGGTATACGTGCGTAAAACGGCATGCAACCCGTCCAGACTGCCCTGTGATCTCTGATATTGAAGCCTGCATACCCGCAACAACCGCGCTATACATCGCCTGCCAACGATCCCAAGTCACCGCTGTATCAAATGTATCAACAATAATGCCACAGGCAACCAGTCGGTTGCGATAGTAAGGCATTCGCAGAAATGCATTGCGCCACTGCCCAGCAGCACCATCGGTCGTAGCAGGCTTATCCTGCTGAGTATCGTTGTAGACAATCGCGGCGGGTTCAGTTGCGTTTGGTTGCAGTAGCGCCATGGCTCTGACCATACTGGCAGCCACTGGGTAGTCAGCCGATTCGCAACCGACGACTGGCATCGCTCCACCTCGACTGTCCAGACCGCGCCAGTGCGATTCGGCTTCATCCAATAAGCAGCAATTACTGGGGAACAAACCCGCTTGTGAAATTCGCCTCACCGCTTCGGCGCCGTCACTAAAGCACGCAAAGCGCAGACTCGTCGACGCCCGCCAACGAGGAATCTCTTGCAATCTCACCCAAGCTTCGGTGATCACCC
>JAPKCN010000110.1 GCA_028822945.1 Porticoccaceae bacterium
CACTCTAGCGTATGCGCTAAACGCAAAAACCCAGTCTTCCACTTGACGACTTTTTTGCGTGTGCCCTCCGGTGTTATGGCGATCACGACACCACCCTCTGACTCGGCAATCTGGGTAACCCTGTCGACAATTTTGTGCGGCTCATTTCGATTGGTAGGAATACCGCCCAGCCATTCAAAAAACCAACTAATCCCGGGTAAAAAAATTGTATGCTTGGCCAACCAACGCATCTTTAAATTGATCGCCAACAGAGACGCCATAGCCAACACAAAATCCCAATTAGAGGTGTGCGGCGCGCCAATCAGTATACAGCGTTTAACATCTGGGATTTCACCGACAAGACGCCACCCCATGAGCCAAAAAAATGTTCTGCCTACCCAGCGCGACAGCGGGCCTCGATTTGCTCGCAATTGCACGGGGGCCTGATCCTGCTCGACACTCGGTAGCTTTTCTGACATCGCCTTACTCCGTCGTTGCTATTTTTTTATTAAGACTGAGCCACCTAATGCTCTCGAGTCGCCATAAAAGCGACATCTGGATGGCGCTCTTCGGCAAGCGATAAATTCACCCTCGTCGGCGCCAGATATGTCAGATGGCCGCCGCCATCGAGTGCCAGATTATCGCGGGTCTTATTTTTAAACACCTCGAGAAGTTTGACGTCATCACTGTGAGTCCAGCGCGCCGAGTGGATATTGACGGGCTCATAAACCGCATCGACCGCATACTCTGCCTTGAGTCTATAGGCCACTACATCAAATTGTAATTGGCCAACCGCACCGACAATAATATCGTTGTTGCGCATCGGGAAGAACACTTGAGTACTGCCCTCTTCCGATAACTGTCGAATACCATTTTGCAATTGTTTGGCTCGCAGTGGATCCTTTAAACGAATCAATTTAAACAACTCTGGCGCAAAATGCGGGATACCGCTGAATTTGAGTACCTCTCCCTCAGTAAACGTATCCCCGATCTGAATAGAGCCATGGTTGTGCAAGCCAATGATGTCTCCCGCTTCGGCGTAATCGAGCGATAGTCGCTCACCGGCCTTAAAGCTAAACGCATCGGCTATTCTGACCTCTTTGCCGGTGCGCACATGTTTCATCTTCATACCGCGCGTGTAGCGACCCGAACAAATGCGTAAAAAGGCAATGCGATCACGGTGTTTGGGATCCATATTGGCTTGAATCTTAAATACAAAACCACTAAAGGTTGGCTCGCTGGGGCTTACTTCTCGCACCGCAGTCGTTCGCGGCTGGGGCTGGGGTGCCCAGCGAACAAAGTCATCGAGCATTTCACGCACACCAAAATTTCCAAGTGCAGTACCAAAAAATACCGGCGCCAGCGCCCCATCTAAAAAATCCTGCATTGCGAATTGCGGAGTGGCCCCGCGCACCAGCTCCAACTCTTCGAGCACATCATCGACAAAGTCGCCGAGCGCGGCACGTGCCTCGGGCGATTTTAAACCAGCTATCTGAATGTCGTCGGCCAGAGTGCGGCCCTTACCTTGTTGGTAGACATGAATGGTGTCGGTGTGAAAGTTGTAAACACCACGAAACCCACGACCCATACCAATCGGCCAGTTGATCGGCGCAGCTTGGATGCCGAGTACCGACTCAATTTCGTCGAGTAAATCAATCGGATCGCGGATATCCCGATCCATCTTATTTACAAAAGTGAAAATAGGTGTATCGCGGAGGCGACATACCTCCATGAGTTTAATCGTGCGCGCCTCCACCCCCTTGGCACCATCGATCACCATTAACGACGAATCGACCGCCGTCAACGTCCGGTACGTGTCCTCAGAGAAATCCTCGTGTCCCGGCGTATCGAGCAAATTGACCATGCAATTCCGATATGGAAATTGCATTACTGACGAGGTCACCGAAATGCCGCGCTCCTTTTCCATTGCCATCCAATCGGAGGTTGCATGGCGATCGCTCTTGCGCCCTTTTACAGTGCCCGCTACCTGAATAAGATTCCCTAACAACAGCAATTTTTCAGT
Source organism: Porticoccaceae bacterium (assembly GCA_028822945.1). Lineage (GTDB taxonomy): Bacteria > Pseudomonadota > Gammaproteobacteria > Pseudomonadales > Porticoccaceae > TMED48. Next base: position 2,003 of record JAPKCN010000110.1, read on the forward strand.
GATGGTAGTCTTGCCCGCATCTGGATGTGAGATAATGGCGAAAGTTCTACGGTCGGAGGACAACGGGCGCATTGCAAGTCTGTGTCTGGATTTTGAGGCGCGCATTATAGCGCCCTCGGTAAGTCTTAGCACAGCATTTAAGCGTATATCCAGAATGGCGACTTTAATCGCTAAGCATATTAGCGATTAAAGCGACCCCCGCAGACTATTACTGACGCCACCAGCGAGCACTATTTATGCGTTATCAGGGACAAACTGACTACGATCACCAGGGTCCAGCTCCGAAAAAAGGGGTGATTCTGTGTAATCTAGGCACGCCAGACGCCCCCTATACACGAGAATTGCGCCGCTACCTGAAAGAGTTCTTGAGTGACCCGCGGGTCGTTGAAGTACCGCGGTTGCTGTGGTGGTTGATCCTCAATCTAATTATCTTGCGCATTCGTCCGGCCCGCTCAGCTAAACTCTATCGCAGTGTCTGGGTCGAGGGTGGCTCGCCTCTTCTGGTCAATAGCCGAGCGCAGGTCGAAGGCGTCGCACAGCGCTTACAACAGCACTATGGTACAGAGGTTCCAGTCGTCCTGGGCATGCGCTATGGCAACCCATCGATTGACTCGGCACTGGCAGAACTCGGTGCGCAAAATGTGCGCAACATTGTGGTGCTGCCACTCTACCCACAATACTGCGCCGCCACTACCGGGTCGACTTTTGATGCATTAGCAAAAACCATGATGCGCTCGCGCTGGGTACCCGAGTTACATTTTATCGGCGGCTATCAACAATCGGATGAATATATCGGCGCCCTATGCAACAGCATCGAAGGGCATTTCTCCAGCCACGGAAAACCCGACAAACTGATTTTCTCCTACCATGGCACACCGCAAAAATATCTTGCCAAGGGCGACCCCTATCACTGCTATTGCCACCAAACCACGCGTCTGGTATGCGAGCGCATGGCCCTGACTAAAGATCAGATAATAACAACCTTCCAATCACGGTTCGGTCGCGAACCCTGGCTGCAACCCTACACCGACAAAACCCTCGAATTGATGCCCAGCGAAGGCATTAAACGCGTTGCAATCCTTTGCCCGGGATTTTCATCGGACTGCCTCGAGACTCTAGAGGAGATTGAAGGCGAAGCCCGCGAAATCTTTATCGAAGCCGGTGGCCAAGAGTTCCACTATATTCCCGCCCTGAATGCACAACCAGACCACCTCGACGCACTCACCGCAATTGTGCGCCGTCATCTAGACTAGGCACCGATCGAAGTCAGGCGCGCCAGCCAACCCTGCAGCACCGGTAAACAATCGGCGTGGACTTTCTCGGTGGCAATTTTATCTGCGCGGGTGATACCATCGCACAGCAGCGCGATTGGCTTACCATGCCGCTCGGCAGACAAACACAGGCGATAACCCGAGTAGGTTTGTAGGGAGGATCCGATCACCAATAAACCGGCAGCACGTTCCACCAGTGCCTCGCTCAGTGCCACACGCTGACGGGGAATAGACGCCCCGAAAAAAACTGCGTCGGGCTTTAATGTGCCTCGACACTGGCGACATGCCGGTATCTCCAATCGACTAAAATCCAAATCATCGATATCGGCGTCACCATCTGGGGCAATGCGGCCGCCCAGTTTAGCAAATTCTGGATTGTGCTCTTCAAACCATGGCTGCAGCGAAGCGCGCGACTGATTCGCCCCGCAATCAAGACACGACACGCGATCGACGCGACCGTGGAGATCGACTACATCGCAACTGCCCGCTCGTTGGTGTAAACGATCGACATTTTGCGTGATCAAGGCGCTCACCACCCCGCGTTGCTCGAGTTGTACCAGTGCCTGATGAGCCAGATTTGGCTGCGCTTCACTGATGAATCGCCAGCCGATCATATTGCGCCCCCAAAACCTCTGTCGAGACTCGCTATTAGCGACAAATTCCTGATGCGTTACCGGCGGTTTTCGCTGCCACTCGCCGCGCTGATTGCGATAGGTTGGCACCCCAGATGCAGCACTGATTCCAGCTCCGGTGACCACCAACCAATGCGGTTTTGACATTAACAAATCGATCATTGATTTCAAAATCCTGATCCCTCGATGATAATAATAATCGGATAAAACACTCTGAGGGCGATACGCCGACGCCAGCACGAGATTAGGTTGCGGCCCACAGAGGCAAGCGAGCAAAGCTAAAAACGCCAACTTTACCGCAGCTACAGGTATAATGCTGGCTTAATTGTAGAACAACCGTCTGCGGTGAAACAATGGATATACCAGCTTACATGCGCAGTTTGGGATTAGCTGCGCGCAATGCCAGCAACGTGATTGCGACGTCGCCTAGCGAGATCAAAAACCACGCTCTAACATGCATCGCTGAACAACTCGATGGCGCTCGCCGGGCTCTCCTTGCCGCCAATCAAGCAGATCTCAAGCAAGCACATAAGCGTGCGCTCGACAGCGCATTGATCGAGCGTCTAAAACTCGATGATACAGGCATCGACAATATGCTCGAAGGCCTCTATCAAGTGATCGCACTAGACGATCCTATTGGCACAATAACGGACATCGGTAGGCGGCCCAGCGGCATCCGTTTAAGTAAAATGCGTGTACCGCTGGGCGTAGTGGGTATCATTTACGAATCGCGACCCAATGTCACCATTGACGCCGCAAGTCTGTGCCTAAAATCGGGCAATGCCTGCATATTGCGCGGCGGCAGCGAATCGATCCACTCCAATCAAGCGATTGCCTCGGGTATTCAACGCGGTTTAGAAATCGCTGGATTGCCGAGTGCTACGGTGCAAATGATTGACACGCCAGACCGCGCCGCCGTCGGCGAATTAATTACTCTGACCGAGTTTGTCGACGTAATCATCCCGCGCGGCGGCAAAGGCCTTATCGCGCGTGTCTCCGCCGAGGCGAGGGTGCCAGTTATCAAACATCTAGATGGCAACTGCCATATTTACATCGATGACCAAGCGGATACCGAGATGGCTATTGCCCTGGCGATCAACGCCAAAACGCACCGCTATGGCGTTTGTAATGCTATGGAGTCACTGCTAATAGCCGACGGCTTAGCTAACCAATTACTACCTAAACTGGGCGCTGCATTACTTGCGCGGGACGTGCAACTGCGCGGTTGTGAGAAGACCTGCGCGATAATAGACAGCGCTCGGGCGGCTAACGAAAGCGATTGGTCGGAGGAGTACCTAGGCCCGATCTTGTCGATCAAAGTTGTCGATGATCTAAATGCCGCCATTGCCCACATTAATCACTACGGATCTCGGCATACCGATGCCATTGTCACCGACAATCCCCAGCGCGCGCAGCGGTTTATCGATGGAGTAGATTCCAGTTCGGTAATGGTGAATGCCTCGACACGCTTTGCAGACGGTTTTGAATATGGTCTCGGTGCAGAAGTGGGCATTTCAACCGACAAAATACATGCCCGAGGCCCGGTCGGGCTTGAGGGTCTAACCTGTCAGAAATGGGTGGTACGCGGCGACGGACAGATTCGCGAATAGCATGGCTATTGCTCTCCTCGGCGGAACCTTCGACCCAGTGCACTGCGGCCATATCGAGATTGGCACGCAGCTTGCTGACTATCTCGATGTCGAGCATGTGCGACTTATGCCCTGCGGTATTCCAGCTCATCGGGAGCCGCCAACAGCTAACCCTCAACAGCGCTTAGAAATGCTTGGTCTAGCAATTGCCAAGCGCACAAAATTAACTATTGAAAGATGTGAAATCGCGCATACCAAGCCGAGCTATAGTATCGATACCCTGCGTCAGATACGCGCCGATATCGGCCCCGTGACAAGGTTATTTATGTGTCTTGGCATGGATGCCTTAGAACATTTACACCACTGGCATGAATGGCGCCAACTGCTGGATTACTGCCATATTTTAGTGGTGTCTCGCCCGGGTACCGAGTATCCGGTAGCGCTACCCTTAAAAGCTTGGATCAAAGATCATCAAAGCGACAGATCAGTAACTGACGAGCTGCGTCCCTCCGGTTGTCTATATTTTTGTAAATTGAGTTTAATAGACATCTCATCGACGCAGATACGCCAGCACTTGAAGCAGCATCGCTCAATCGAACACCTTACCCCGGATGCAGTTATTGACTACATTCATCGCCATAACATATACGAGTAAATTAAAATTATGCGAAAAACAATAGAGGAAATCGTCGTTGGCGCGCTGGAGGACGTTAAGGCGGTCGATATCGCCTTGATCGATGTGCGCTCACTCACCGGCATCATGGATACCATGATCGTTGCGAGCGGCAACTCCAGCCGCCAGGTTAAAGCCTTGGCTAACAATTTAGTAGTCGACGCAAAAACTGCCGGCTATACGCCAATCGGCGTCGAAGGCGATGATACCAGCGAGTGGATTCTGGTCGATTTTGGTGATCTAGTCGCGCACATTATGTTGCCCGCAACCCGTCAGTTTTACGATCTCGAGCGCCTTTGGTCACTGCGCCCTGAAAACGCCGATGAGATACCGACAGTCGGCGCCGAGGGCGCTCCCTAGGAGGCGCGATGAAAGTTAAAATTATCGGGGTTGGTACACGTATGCCCGATTGGGTTGCGACGGGAGTCGACGATTATCAACGACGCCTACCGACTGAGGTTAGCCCGCAACTTGTCGAAGTGCCGCTAGGGACTCG
>JAPKCN010000111.1 GCA_028822945.1 Porticoccaceae bacterium
CTAAGAGTGTTCCTCGCTCACAGCCTTGTAATCACAAGCAATTGCCAATACTGATGATCCCTTTTAAATAAAAACGTCAAGAATAGTAAGCTCTACTAAGCTGTTAACGGAAGTGTTTAATTTCTGTCCCTTAAATTGAACGGCATCGTTGAAGACCAAGCCTAATAATACTATCGCATGATTCCACGCTCAAAAATCCATAAAAATATTACTGTTCCCAAACGGACAATAACTTATCCCAAAGGCTAGTTGCTCGCTAGATACAGGTATAACGTGGGGGTATTTATTGGCATATTAACCTTCAAAAGTATCGCAGTGGCAATTGAATTAAAACAAAGTGGGTCTGACTGGCACTTAAGCAACGCCATTTGCATTCCGAGTGGGACGCCCTCACTAGAAGATCAAGTATGGTTTGTAAATATAGCCGCCTGCAACACTCCAAAGAAAATAAGGGCACTTGCGCGCAGGCTGTTATGTGTCTTTAAAGAATCTTTGACTACAGCATAATGGACTAAAATCAGCGCCAACGGATGTAACCACGTTGTAACAATACAAAACTTCGGTTGAAGCAAAATATAGAATTATCTAAATTTCGATAATGTATAGTACGAAAGAAATGTGCGAGAATAGAATCGTCATAAACATGATCCAATCATACCCTGTAAACCCGACATTCCTTTGCGTATGAGTGATCCACCTAAGGTGACACCTAGCCATTTAATCGGAGATTAAACATGCTCACTTGGACCTGGCCTCGGTACACCCAGTCAGTCATATTGAGGCTTTACTTAGTTTCGGTCGGGTTATTTGCATCGGATCATTCAAACGGTAGCGACGATTGCTATATCGCTGGTATCGATGACCGCCTGCGCTGTGGTCTGGTAAAAGTGGCAGAGAACCCGTCGCAACCCAATGGCCGAAAGATCGATATTCACTACGCTGTGATCCCCGCAATCAAAAATATCCACCGCCACGAGGCGCTACTCGCAATCGCTGGTGGTCCCGGCCAATCGGCGATCGACAACGGACGTTTATTTCACCGGACCTTTAGCGATATTAGACAAACACGAGATTTGTTACTCATCGACCAACGCGGCACCGGTCGCTCCAACGGGCTGCAATGCCGCGAGGATAAGACGATATCGCCCTTGATAGTGGATGACCGAATATTCGACATTGCACTCGAATCGAAACAATGCCTGGCACAATTGGATGCCGACGTAACACAATATACTAGCGCCATCGCGCTGGCAGATTTTGAAGCGGTCCGAAAGCAACTTGGCTACCATAAATTGCACCTCTATGGGATTTCTTACGGCACGCGCATGGCGCAACTTTATATGCGCGAGTATCCAGAAGCTCTCGCCACAGTAACCCTAGACGGCGTGCTTCCAATGCAACAATCGGCGCTGGCAGTTGGCTTAGCAGTCGATCGCGCGATTCAATTATTACTCGCGGAATGCGCTCGGCTCGATGATTGTCGCAATCAGTTTCCTACCCTCGACCATAGCCTAGACACAATCAGCGCACAGCTCGGTAGATCGCCGATTAAGTTGCAGGTAGTGCACCCAACGAGCGGTGAGCCTGCGGAATTTTTACTCACCCGCGGTAAGTTTTTCGGTGTGCTGCGCCTTGCCCTGTACTCTCCGAATACTCGATCGCTATTGCCGTTAGCCATCGATCGAGCGGCGCGCGGTAACTATCAGGCTATATTGGGACTCTATTCGCTGACGTTGGGCGGGCTGGACATGTCTATGGGCATGCACGCCTCGGTCGTGTGCAACGAAGATCTGCATCGCTTTTCCGGCAACTTAATTGGCCAACTAAAACGCTCAAGGATTGGCGGCAGCATGCTCGACCAGATATCCGAAATCTGCTCTGTATGGCCGACTAACATAGTGGATGAGAATTTTTCCCAGCCAATATCTAGCGACATTCCGACACTGCTACTGTCCGGTCAACAGGATCCTGCAACACCGCCCGAATGGGCTGATCTTGCGATGCTTGAAATGACCGCTGCCGCGCATTTAGTCGCGCCGTATGCCTCCCATGGCGTGGCCATGCAGACCTGTGCGAACAGTTTGATCGCGGACTTTGTCGACACTCGATCGACCGCCGGGTTGAAGAGTGAGTGCCTCGAAGAGGGGGGCGCAGGAGGATTTTATTTGAATGCCAATAGTATCGATATAGTCTCCGCAACTGTCCCTAAGGGGCAATTGCGAAATAACGCCGAGGGCGCGCTATGATCGCAGTATCCAACCTCTACAAAAATATTGGCCATGTGCAGGCCCTTAAGGACGTGTCGTTCGATGCCGCGGATGGTCAGATCACCGGACTACTTGGCCCCAATGGGGCCGGAAAAACTACCTGCCTAAGAACTATTTTTGGCCTACTTACGCCCGATAGTGGCGCTGCCACCATCAACGGTATCGATGTCGCTCTGCATCCTGTCGCGGCCAAGCGCGAACTGGGCCTGTTCCCAGATCCCTTTGGTGTATACGAACGCCTCACACCGCGCGAGTACATCCAATACTTTGCCGAACTGAGCGGCATGCCCAAACAGACGGCTGCGAGCGCGACATCCCAAGTAATCGCCGACTTACAACTCAGCGAGATTGCAGATCGGCGCTGCAAGGGTTTCTCGCAGGGTCAGCGAATGAAAACTGCGCTCGCCCAAGCGATTGTGCATCGCCCAAAAAATATTATCCTCGACGAACCGACCAGCGGTCTCGATGTGATGAGCACGCGATTACTGCGCGATATATTGCGCCAACTGAGAGACCAAGGGCACTGTATTTTGTTTTCCAGCCATGTCATGCAGGAGGTTGCATCACTGTGTGATCGCGTTGTGGTGATGGCTAATGGCAAGATCAAAGCCGTCGGTAGTCCGTCACAATTGTGTCGACAAACCGATAAGGATTCTCTCGAAGAAGCGTTTATTAGTCTGATCGGAAGCGATGAAGGGATTGCGGCGTGAATACGTTTTTAAGCCTACTACGCAAAGAACTCATCGACGCCATACGTGACAAAAGGTCAGTAATGGCTGGGCTTTACTACGCGATATTTACACCGATTCTAATATCTGGATTGTTTATGGTGATGATCGATAAGTTGTCCAGTATTGAAGATTTTCAACTGACCATCGTCAACGCGGAGCAAGCGCCGGATTTGATTGCCCACCTGAACCGCCAAGGTATCAGTCACAGCGATGATAGCGCTGAAAGACTGGCTATCAAGTTGATTATTGGATCTGAATACTCCCGACAGATGACCCGCGCGGAGCCGGCGGATGTTATTTTGCGCGCCGACACCTCAACTGATGGTGTAATGACCTCTGTGCGACGTATACAGCGTGCCTTACAACAGTACTCCGAGGAAATGAGTGGTATCAGGCTAATAGCCCGAGGTATCAATCCGCAGGTTGTGCGCCCAATCAATTTACAATTGCAGAATCAGGCGACTGTCGAGTCGAAGGGTGGCGTATTTATCGGCATGATGGTTTTATTGATCTTGCTTGCGGTATTTATCGCTGGCATGAACCTTGCTATCGATACCAGCGCGGGCGAACGAGAGCGTCATTCACTGGCCTTGTTGCTCAGTCATCCTATAGGTCTGCGTGAACTAGTAATGGCCAAGGTATGCGCTGTTAGTACCTTTGGCATGGCCGGTTTAATTGCCGCGGTGAGTGTCTCGAAGATTATTTATCCCATGGTGCCTTGGCAGAAACTTGGCTTTAGTATCGATATCGGTTTGCCCTTTATACTCGCCGCGGTATTAATCTCTGTCCCGGTCGCAGCGTTAGCGGCCAGCATGCAACTATACGTGTCGTTTATGGCGAAGAGTTTTAAAGAGGCTCAGACTTACATCACCTTCGTCATGTTCATACCCGTGACGCTGTCCTACACTGTAACCCTCGACATCGCCACGGAACAGCTCCGCTGGGCACCGGTAACCGGTCAGTTACAGGCTCTTATCGATCTTATGAAGGACCAGGCGACACCCTTACTACCCTTGGTATCGTCCTGCCTCGCGACATTCGCGATCTGCGTAGTGCTGGTATTGGGCATGGAGCGTTTATTAAAAAGCGAAAAAATAATTTTTGGCCTCTGAACGGCGCGCAAATAAAAGCCAAAGTAATGGTGGCTCAGGCGCACCACTGTCTCGGAAACGGCCGTCGCCGCTAGTGTTCGCCTGCAGCGACGTCACAGAGTAATTTAGTGTCAAAATAGTACGGCGTCACGCGGTAAATCTTGTTGTCACGAAGCAGCCAGACCTCGGCTATCGGTACCCTAAAAGCCACGCCGGTCTCTCGCCCGCGCCCGGTCATAGTCGCCAGAATAACCACTTTATCCCCCTCGGCTACGACTGACTGAACACTCATTTGGGTGTCCTGCCAAGTGGTAAAGACTCGTCGAATTAACGCAATAAAGGCGTCTGCCCCGCAGTGCACGCCGCCATAGGGCAGAGAATCGGCCTCCACGACTTCGATATCGGCATGCAGTAATGCGCGCATAGCGCTCTCATCACCGCGCACCGAAGCCTCCATAAAAGCCTCTACTGTAGCTTTATTATTTGTCGCCATAACCACCCCTTAGTCGCAACTGCGGCCGCTAGTAAGAGCGCGGTAAACCAAAGCTCTCAGCAATCTGATTGCGCGCCATTTCGTTGCTTACCGGACCGATCCGTAATAGACGCGAATCGCGCCAGTAACGCTGCATATCGGTCTCTGCCGAATAGCCCATACCACCGAGAATCTGAATGCCTAGGTCGGCCGCCTTGCTAGCGTATTCAGAGCAGAGCGTTTTAACCATGGCTGATTCAGTCGCATTAGGCAGTCCCTGCTCCTGCAAACGGGCGGTGTGATACATCATTAATTCACCCTGCATCTGCCACATCGCTATATCAGCGACGTAGTGTTGCAGCGCCTGAAACTGGCCGATAGGTTTACCAAATGCGCGGCGCGTTTTTAGATGTTCAATCGCGTCTTCCAAGACGCCGTCGAGCATACCCAGGCAAGTGGCAGCATTAATTAAACGCTCGTTGTTGAGTGGCTTAGTTGATGCATACCAACCCTTGCCCTCTTCACCGAGTAATAGCTCATCCGGCACAAATACGTCCTTCAAATAGACCGAACACGAGCTCGCTGCGCGCATACCTAGTTTTGGCAATTCAGTCATGCTAATACCGTCGCTATTCGCGGGTACAAAAAACATCGAGATACCATCGGAACGCTTTGTAACATCGCGATTACTGCGGGCCAATACCAGTAAATAATCAGCATTACTCGCCAGCGTACTCCAGATTTTTTCACCGTTGATGACCCATCCGCCGTCGGCTTTTTTAGCCGTAGTTTTCATTCCGCCAAGAAGGTCTGTACCGCCACCTGGTTCCGTGTAACTCATTGCGGTCTTAAGATCGCCAGCAGCTATTTGTGGCAGAAATTTTTGCTTTTGCTCCTCGGTACCGCAGTATCCCATCGCCTTACTACCTGAAAACGATGTGACACCCCATATCCAACTTAGCCCACCTGCGGTACGGGATATCTCGCGGGCAAAAATACTCTGCGTAGTGATGCTACCGCCAAGACCACCATACTCCTCGGGAATACCTATCCCATGCGCGCCATAAGCGACCAATTTATCCCAAAATTCGGTTGGGAATTGGTGCTCACGAGTCTCTATTTCGCGACACCAGTCTTTGGGAAACTCTTTATCGATCCATTTTCTGGTGGTTTCGCGAAATAATTGATTCTCTTCATCTAACTCAAAACTCATTAGGTACTCCTACCGAGGTTGGGTGACTGCAGGCAGACTATTAAAAAAGCTGAACATGATGGTACTTCACTGCAGCGCTTATTGACCGAAAAGCAAAAATCAGTTTGGCTTTGTCGGTTTTTAAAATTAGCACTTTTTTGAATATACTTCAAATACACTTACCAAAATATATAAAAGAACGATAGGCCCATCAAAAATCACTACCAATAGGTATAGCGCGAAAACTGCGTTCGTAAAAACCTGATTTGATATCTGAAAATCCGTCGTGTCTTAATTAATGTTAAAATTCAGTATTGTTCGGTTGATAGGGACGTCCAAAAAGCCGCATCTACGCTACTTCCAGCGTGCGATCGGGTATAAGACTCGTTACAGCGAAGACAGGCAGTAATGACATTTTTCCAACGATCGTCGCTACCGCGCGATTTAGGTGGCATATGATCGCGCGCTAACAATTCGTTGTTGGGTTTGCGGCCACCATACATGCTAGCGCGGGCATCGTATGCGAATAACGCGCTATAAATTAGTCGATGGACTTGTCTAGGAGGACATAGTCCACCGCCAGTAATAATACGGGGAACCGCAATTATTGAGCAGCGACCGCTAAGTCGGCATATGTCGCCGCGCACCTCGCGCATCACATCGCCCAGTGCCCATACCGCCAGGTGTCGTTTATAAAGGCAGAGCGCCTGCTGCCAACCTAGCTTCTCTATTAATTGACCGGCTAAATTTAATCGTAAAATCTTCATATATACATACTACGTATTTTCCTCAAAAAACCTGCAAAATACGCTCATAGACGCCTAATTTAACTCGATAATACCAGTGGCGAGTGTATATTTCATAAAAATCTCACGGACTGATTGACCCAGAGACAAGGGTTCGATAGGG
>JAPKCN010000112.1 GCA_028822945.1 Porticoccaceae bacterium
AAAGATTCAGAGTATCGCGCGGGAGCTGGTCTATGTCGCTTAAATCTGTAAATAGTGCCACTAAACCTGTTGCTGCAGGTGTCGGCTTGAGTACCAGTTTTTGGGCTTTAGAGGTCGCCGCGCACGAGTTCGAGTCCGGGGCCGCTGTGACCACCTTGCAAGGAGTGGGCATGTTGGCTCAGGCGTTGATCGATCCGATACTGGCATTTGTGACAACTACACACATTGCTCCCGCTCTGGCGTTGATTATTTTTATCATCGGCATGATCTGCACTGCGCTGGTGGTTTACACCAGTTATCGCCACACCCAAGTGATTACCCAGATGGGTCGCTTATTTCCTGAATCTGAACGCGAGTTTGCCGGCAAATACCCAGATTTTGAGGAGGAGATGCTCAAACTGCCGACCATGACCCGGGCGTGGACCGAATTTTGCGAAACCTTAGTGCTGCCGGTGGATCAGTCGAGTAATCCGATTTTTAGAAATACTGTGCGGCCGCACATGTTTTTTAATCTCGACCGCCTCGAACTGGGTGTCGAGGACAAAAAGTTTTGGCCAAATGTGTTTGTCGGTGCTGGTTTATTTTTTACCTTTCTTGGGTTGATTGCAGCGCTAGGTGAAGCAGTCGATGTAATGGCTCATGCCGCGGCCGGTAGTGGCGATGCCCAAGAGCCGTTAATGCGTTTATTTAGTGCGATGTCAGCCAGTTTATACGCCTTGATGTCGGCGATGTTTGTTTCCCTCGTGTTGACTATGGCTCTTAGACATGCTGAAAAGACCATTAACCTGAAGCTCGGTCGCCTGAACGACAAAATTGAGCGCGGCGTACACTTTTCGACCCAAGAGGGTTTGGCGCAGCAGTCGTTGGTGGTGTTGGAAAAGCAGCTCGAGCATCTGCGCGCGCTGGCGGCAGACGGCAAGAGCCAGTGATAGAATTCACCGCGGTCGCCGATTAATCACGTTATGATTAGAGTACTTGCGGCAAGCCGTGTTTGGTGGACGATCTATATAGGGCTTGCTGCTGCTCGCTGTATTGCCGGTGTTGGAGGCTGTCGAGCCGCCAACACCGGAGGTATTTCTAGCTTTTCAGGCATACTCAAAAAACCTCGTCAATTTTAATGCCAAGGCAATCGTAGAGAGCGACTTTCAAGCCGACGCGCGCCGCAATGCAGAACATGTGGCGGTGTCTGGCGTGCGGACGATCGAGACCCACTACGCCACAGTAGTAACTAAATAACTAAATAACTAAATAACTGCAACACGGCTGCGTTTACAGTGACCAAAGGTTAAGCGTTTGTCGTTTCACTCCTGAGGTTTATCAGGTATGTGTCCAGAGTGATGATTACCGTCTCGATGGCACCCGGTTGGCTGCCGGATCGACGGTCACTTGCATCGTTGAAAAGCGCACTGATAGTTGGAAGTTTAGCTACCGATCTGCGGTTGACAGCGACCTTCATGTAGCCGATTGCGATGCTTATTTAAACTATGAATATATCGCCATGGACGAAGCCTTTAAAGCATCTTTGGCAGGTCATATCGGCGGACACTTTGTAAAGCTTGAGCGGTTTCCTACCTACTATTGGCGCACCAAACCATATATTGGAGCACAACTAGTGTTGGTGCACGATTCTTTTATACTGTCGCATATAGGGGTCACTAGCTATCGCAAAGCCACTGCGCGCAGTTTAAGTATGGCGGACGGTTCGTTTGGACGCGGTTAATCGGATAATCCATACACCGATTACTCTGCCGAGATGTACGTCGAGCAAAGAAAGCAATTGCTCAAAGCACTGAATTTGCCGCGAAGTGTTTTGGTTGGGCTGTCAAATGGCGGATGCACTGAGGCGCTGCTTGCGGCACATTAGGCCGAGTTAGTCAGTTGGTGCTGGTGTCTCCGGCGGGTTTTCAAACGGATCCTAAATTTGCCGATTAACAGGTTGGAAAGTCAACAATGCCCGGGTTGATCGACAGTCAATACTTTAGTATAGGTTTCGGTCGGTTGGCTAATTTTTATTGGTCACATCGGTTTGCCGGTTGGGACAAGCGCTACAGCGGCCTGTTAAGGTTTCGCGGTTTTGCCAGAGCACTTTTGTCGACTAAACGAAATTACTCGGATCTGGCAACTGCACAGGCGCAGTTGCACGCGGCTCGGGTGCCAACCAGTATTATCTGGGGTTTGCACGATAGCGTCTTGCCGCTCGGGGAGGTCAGAGACATCGTCGCCAGTCGTTTGCCGGATGCGCGGTTATTTGAATTTAAGGCGTCAGGCCGCCCGCCACATATGTAACAGGAGAGCAAGTTTAATCGCTTGCTGTTCGACCAATTGCTAGCGCCATAGCAACCTGCCAGGATTTTTGCGCTGTCTAGCCTTTCACAGCCCCTTCCAGTTCTGTGGACATGACGAGCTTCCTTAAAATGGCAACACACTGGGACGTGATGTAGGGCTGCCCGAGCAACCAGTGCTCGCTCTGCGGATTATCGTGGGGCTCATCTGCGGATCGTCGTGCGGCTTAGATGCGCTTTAGCGGTCGGGTCAGACAGGTCGGTCCGCCCTCGCCCTTGCGGCTAATTTCCAGTCCCTTGTAGGTTGCAATTGTTACGCCAGCCTGCTCTAAGCGATTTTTTACTTGCGGTAAGTTCTCTAGCATAATTGCGCAGCGCGGCGCGATAGCCAGCACATTGCAGCCCATGGTCGGGTATTCCTCCTCCGGCACATCGACTAGTGCGATGCCCAAGCTCTGCAGCCAGGCAACGAAATCAGGCGGCATAAATGGGCGATAGATTAAGGCCAAATCGCGGTCTAGGGGCGAGATAATCGACATCAAATGCAACACATCATCGGGGTGGTCGGGTTCTGGCAACTGCACTACGTGCAAATCCACGGCGGCTCCGAGCAGCGCGCGTAGTTGGCGAACCCCTTCGGCGTTGGTACGCGGGCCAAGCCCAACCGCGGCATGCTGCGCATCCAGCCAAATAAAGTCGCCGCCCTCGAGTGTGCCGGGCGCGCTAATCTGACCCGCGACCTTGTGACCGAACGCGACATAGGCAGCGGCATTTTCACGCGCCTCTGGAGTGCGGCTGGCGCGCCCCATATTACATAGAATCAAACCGTTGGGACTTACCAGTATGCTGTCTCGAGTGTAAATGCTATCGATGGTAAGCTGTTGACTGGCGTCTAAGTCGACGATGTTGGCACCAGTTGCGCCCAGTAGGTCGCGAAAAACGGCGTACTCTTTGATCGCCTCTTGGAGTTCAGGTTTGGCGTGAAAGCGCAGTGCTTGCCAATCGCGATCGAGTTTGGCATCGCTGACAAATGCATCGGTTGCACTGCGCACCCCAACCTCGCTGAGGGTGCTATATTCGTTGTACTGCGGCATGTCAGGATACTCAGTTGTCGATTTATTATTTTTTTGCCAAAGCATACATGGGCATACCGATTAGAATCAGTAATAACGAGTAGAATGCGATTTCCGGGCCGGCCCCCCAGATAGCGCAAAAACTATAGGCAAATGCTGCAACAGACAAGCCTATAGCTCGGTTGCGCTCGGACCCACGGCGATCTGACTTGAGAAAATAGAACTCGGCTATGGCGCAAAAGGCGTAGGCTATTAGGGTCGATAGGGTCGACAGCATGGCCATAAAGGTAAATGCCGCGACTAAGCCTTTGGTGAAGTTCATAACCAGCAAAATACTGACAAATAATCCCGACATGAGATAGGCAAAAACCGGTGTGCCAGTATTGCCGAGTTGGGCAAATTTGTTTGGCAACAGATGATCGCGTGCAGCCGCCAGAGCTATATTGCCTGCGGTTAGGACATTCGCATTGAGCGAGCCGAGGGTTGAGATCAGTGCACCCGCGGTGATCACTGCACCGCCAATCGGGCCCATCACTTTTGTTGCCGCCAAGGCAAAGGGGGCTGTGGCTCCGATCAGGTCCTCGGCTGGCAAGATTAGTGCGATGGCAATACTGACTAAAAAATACAGCGCTAGCACGGTCAGTACCGAGGCGATTAATATACGCGGGATAGTTTTTTCCGGCTCGACGATATTATCGGCCGGCACCGCAGCTGTTTCTATACCGACAAAGGACCACATCACGAGCGTTGTCACTGTGGCCAACAGCGCCGCTGGATGTAAATCCGTGGGGTTATACTCGGGCAGGTTGTCGGGCTGCATATGCGAAAAGCCCATAAAGATCATCATCAGCAACGGCAATATTTTTAAGACTGTAGAAATTAATTGAAATTTACTACTATTTTCTAAGCTGTTTATGTTGAGTATAAAAATCGACCAGATGAGGCCAAGTGAAAATAGAAGTGATAGGCTGTGTGATTCGCTGATTACCGGCAGAAAGACCCCGAGGTAGCCGACGAAAGCTATGGCGATACCCGCGACAGCGGTTATACAGGCTATCCAATACGTCCACGCAATTAAAAAGCCAGCAAAATCGCCGAGTCCTGCATGCACATACGCATAGGGGCCACCAATTTTAGGGATTCTTCGCGCTAGACGCGCCAATGATAGTGCTACCAGCAGGGTGCCTGCGCCTGCTGTTAGCCAGCCGGCCATACCAAGCATGCCGTAGGGTGCCAGCAGCGTTGGCATCATGAAAATGCCCGAACCTATGGCGCAACCGACGGCGATTGACCAACCGCGCCAAAAGCCAATGGGCGGGTGTGTTTTATTTACGGCCGTGTTGATATCATTATTCGCCATCGATACGCCTTTTCCCTAGGCACCCTAACAGCGGTTAGTGATTTTGCAACACCTATTGGCCATTTCAATCGATATTTGTGAGCTTTTGCAAGCCTAATGAAACTTTTTTTAAGCCTAGTACTTTATCTACATTCTTCTTGGTTGCCGGTTAATGTATCGTCTGCATAGCGCCGATTTAGTCCCAATTGCCGAGTGCTTTATAAATACTGGCTAAACCACAAACGTTTACTCGACCCCATTTGGTATTGCCGGATCGGGTTTTGCTTTTTTGGCGTCGTCTGTGTGGGCGCTTTGCATATGATATTCATATTTTTTAGCGTTAGACAGCGCTGTATTAAAGAGGAGTTAACATGAGTATTCGCAAGGTGAGCGTCGCGCCATCGATCGCGGAAACTAAATCGGCCTCCAGTGGCAGGCGCGTGCTTAAAGTTGCATTTTGGGTTAACCGCCAAAGTATAGATTTTAACCAACACACGGTGTCGCCGGAGCGCGGTTT
Source organism: Porticoccaceae bacterium (assembly GCA_028822945.1). Classification (GTDB taxonomy): domain Bacteria; phylum Pseudomonadota; class Gammaproteobacteria; order Pseudomonadales; family Porticoccaceae; genus TMED48. The sequence goes on from JAPKCN010000112.1 coordinate 5,212, forward strand.
AATTTTATTTTTTAGATCAAAAGGGCCGCCGACCCAAGACACTGCTGAGCATGCCGAGTCATCGCTCTGCGATAATCTGTCGCGTGTGGTTGTGGCGTAGCTAGCTAGGACTATTGTGAACTGCGCAATACACGGAGTGCCTCGACATATCTCTTACTGACAGCCCCCTCATTGCCGTGGTGGCCAATCTGAAAGCACCAACTGCCGTTGACCATGACCCCATTTGTCGCATTGAGCGCGTGCTCACTACCGATTGCACAGCGTCGATAGAAGCGGCTATCGGCATGCGCGTCTTGCCGGACTGCGCTGACATTGCGACTGCCACTGGCGAGGCACTAAACGTATTCTAGCCAGGGCATCTCCTCAAATGGGTCAATGCTGGTATTACTGTCGGAGCTAATAGCAATCTGACGGCCGGCACGCGAATATCTTTTCAGTGGAAAGATACCAGCGGCTAGTTTGGCTTCAGTAATTGGGCAGATGCCGACCGTAGCGTCCGATTTCGCGAGCGCATCGGTTTCTTGGTCGAGCATATTGGTAGAGTGTTTTAAATATCAAGGCGGGTTTATTGGGTGGTTTTCCAATAGCCACTCGTCTGGACGTTTGCCAAGAATTGCCGAACACTGCTCTTTTTCGTACAACTGCTCGGCGATATGCATATGAATCAGCAGCTTGGGGTGGCTGTTGCTGAAATGTTGTAGTGCCTCGGTCAGCGTATTGGGCGGTGCCGTACGCAGGGTGAGCAAGGATATGCCGACGCAGTGGTGAGGTTACCCGACACAGTTATCGGTGGCCTGTGCATGCGGCTCAAAGTATCCCTCGAGAGTATTGCCAAAGTGCTGTTGCTGCCGCGCGAGACCTCCGCCTTTAAACCCCGCGGTATATGATTGTGAGCATTAGCGATACCCGATATCACCGTGTCAAGGTGTCGATAGCCCGCTTCTGCAAGGGTGTTGGTGAAAATGTTAGCGATCGTGCCGTGCTCGATGACCCGCAGTCGTGTATCCACGAGATACAATTGGAGATTTCGCAACAGGCTTATCTGGGGGTAAAAAAATGCTGCTAAGCTTTTCGAGTGCGGCTGGCTGCTTTAAAAAATTTAGGTCGACGCTGTCAAATCTCCTCAAATTGTTTGTTTAGCGTCACTAGTGACGCCGGTAAGGTTACTCAGAAAACGCCAAACCGCTGGATTTTCAGTTTCGGGTAGGTGCGGCAAGCGGGTCAGTTGTGTAGCCATTTTGATCCGCGCTATTGACCGCGACGTGGCTCTCTCAATATCATGATCTAATAATGTGAGGATTACATCGTTCCTAACTTCGCTAGAGCGCGGTTCGACAGCGTTAAACACTTTTTGGGGAGGT
>JAPKCN010000293.1 GCA_028822945.1 Porticoccaceae bacterium
TGAAATACCAACTAGCCTTTTAACGCTAACCCGAAGCTATCTATATAACCGCACGTGAAACAGTACGCTGTCGAGTTCAGTTTTAACCGCCCGATGAGTCGAGAGACCTATGCAACCCTGGCAAGCAAATTTTTTACAGCACAATACGTTGGACAGCTCCTACCTACATCAGGCGCAACGATGGTTCGACCCGTTACTCCGGACCGTCTCGAACTCGTCTGCGACCGCCGCAACACCTTTTATCCTTGGTATCAACGGTGCTCAGGGGTCGGGGAAATCGACCTTAGCCGACTACTTTTACCATTTACTCAAGGCCCGCACCGGGCTATCTGTTGCAGTACTGTCGCTAGACGACTTTTACTACAGTAAACGTCACCGCCAACAACTTGGCGTTCGGGTTCACCCATTACTTGCCACCAGAGGCGTACCGGGCACCCACGATGTCTCACTCGCTCTAAAAACGATCGATCAACTCTGCACTGGATCCGGACGCGTGCAGATACCCCGTTTCGATAAAAGTAGGGACGACCTCTGTCCGCAGTCGCAATTGAAATCGACTATAGCTCCAGTAAATATCATTATATTAGAGGGTTGGTGCCTCGGGGCAAAGCCACAGGATGCTGCCGCTCTGGCGCATCCCATCAATAGACTGGAGCGTGAACTCGATACAACGGGCGCGTGGCGTCAGTATGTCAACCGCGCGTTAGCGGGTCTCTATCAGGAGTTATTTAAGCGCATCGATTGTTGGATTATGTTGCGCGCGCCGTCGTTCGAACAGGTCTTTGAGTGGCGCCTAGAGCAGGAATTAAAGTTAGTCAAATCTACATTGAAGCAAAACCAAGAAAAATCGTCAGCAAGTATGGATAGCGAGGAGATCGCTACTTTTATCCTACATTTTCAGCGTATAACTGACAGTCTTTTACGCGATCTTCCCAATAAAGTCGACCATCTTTTTCAGCTCAATGCACAGCGGACGATTATAGATTATCAAGAGCGGCCGACAAATCACCAATAAGATCATCGAGGGTTTCTATACCGACAGATAGGCGCACCAGGCCATCGACAATGCCAATTTCATCTCGCACTGACTGAGGTACGGAGGCATGAGTCATAATCGCTGGGTGCTCAATCAGGCTTTCAACGCCGCCGAGACTCTCGGCCAAGGCAAAAATCTTGGTTCGCTCAAGTAGTTGGGTAGCCGCCTGCAAACCACCGCGCACCACCAGACTAATCATGCCGCCAAACCCCGACATCTGACGACTCGCTAATTCATTCTGTGGATGGCTTTTAAGCCCCGGATAGTAGACCCTCTCCACTGCACTGTGAGATTCGAGAAACTGTGCCACTAATTGAGCACTCTGGCAATGTCGCTGCATCCGCAGCGGCAGGGTCTTTAAGCTCCTGAGTACCAGAAAACTATCAAACGGACTCATAATGGGCCCAATAGCATTTGACAAGTACGCCATGGTCTCCGCTAAATCTGCTCGTTGCCAAGAACATACAACCACCCCACCGATCACATCAGAATGGCCATTCAAATACTTCGTTGCCGAGTGCACCACCAAATCAAATCCAAACTGCAGTGGTTGTTGCACGAACGGTGAACAAAAGGTGTTGTCGCACACCGCAATCAGATTGTGTCGCTTAGCA
>JAPKCN010000113.1 GCA_028822945.1 Porticoccaceae bacterium
CCTCACTGAGGATGAGAAACATCTAGGTGTGGCGTTGGTCGATATAGGCGGTGGCACCTCCGACATTGCGATATTCACTGAGGGTGCCATTCGCCATACCGGGGTGATTCCAATTGCCGGAGATCAAGTTACCAACGATATTGCCATGGCTTTGCGTACGCCCACCGCGCATGCTGAGGAATTAAAAATAAAGTATGCCTGCGCACTGGCAAAACTTGCTCGACCCGAGGAGACAGTCAAAGTGCCAAGTGTTGGTGATAGGCCACCGAGAGACATGTCTCGCCAACTGCTGGCTGAGGTAGTAGAGCCGCGCTATGAAGAATTGTTTACTTTGGTGCAGGAGGAATTGCGTCGCAGTGGTTTTGAGGAACTACTTGCAGCCGGTATCGTGCTGACTGGCGGCACTTCAAAAATGGAGGGCGTGATCGAGTTGGCTGAGGAGATCTTTCATCTACCAGTTCGCGTTGGGTCGCCGGTAAATGTAAAAGGGTTGTCCGATATAGTTAATAATCCAATTTATTCCACCGGCGTTGGATTGTTACATTTTGGCAAACTCGAGCAAATCAAATTACAGGAATCCAACATTGGCGCAGTCGTCAGTAAGGGTTTTATCAATAACATCAAAGGGTGGTTTCAGGGCGGTCTGTAAAGGACTAGCAAGAAATATAGTTATTTAATCTATAGGCGTGTAAAAGGAAAAAATTATGTTTGAATTGGTTGATAGTATTCCAAAAAATGCGGATATCAAGGTAGTGGGAGTCGGCGGCGGTGGCGGTAATGCAGTGCGGCATATGATGCAGAGCAATATCGACGGAGTAGATTTTATCTGCGCCAATACCGATGCTCAATCTCTCAGTGGTCTGGAGGATGCGACCATTTTACAACTGGGTCAGACCTTGACCAAGGGGCTTGGCGCGGGAGCTAATCCTGAAGTTGGTCGTCAGGCCGCGCTGGAGGACAAAGATCGCATTGCTCAAGCTCTCGAGGGAGCCGATATGGTGTTTATTACCGCTGGTATGGGCGGTGGCACGGGCACCGGTGGTGCACCCGTGATCGCCGAGGTTGCAAAGCAGATGGGTATTTTGACGGTTGGCGTGGTTACGCGGCCATTTTCGTTTGAGGGTAAAAAACGCATGGCGGTTGCCGATGAAGGCATTGCCCAGTTAAAGGATCGTGTCGATTCGTTAATTATCGTGCCGAATGAGAAGCTATTGCAGGTGTTAGGTAAAGATATGACCGTTATTAACGCCTTTAAACAGGCTAACGACGTACTATTTGGTGCAGTACAGGGCATTACCGACCTGATACTGTTAGATGGCCTTATTAATGTCGATTTTGCCGATGTCCGAACGATCATGGCCGAAATGGGTATGGCGATGATGGGTACGGGCGAAGCCAGCGGTGGAGATCGTGCACTGGTTGCTGCCGAGGGAGCTATTCGATGTCCGCTATTGGAGGACATAAACTTACAGGGTGCCAAGGGCATACTGGTCAATATTACCAGTGGCTATGACTTAACTCTCGGCGAGTTTGAAGAGGTCGGCAACACCATACGAGAATTCTCTGATGAGAATGCGACAATTATTGTCGGCAGTGTATTCGATACTGAAATGGCTGACCAATTGCGCGTCACAGTCGTCGCGACGGGATTGCAAAATCAGTCTGTTAAATCTGGGCCGCGCAGTGTGATCGACAATACTGTACGTAAAAATAACGGCGCTATAGATTATGCGCGCCTAGACAATCAGCCGGCCATCACTCGCCGGAAGACTTCGGTTAAAAGTGGTTCTGCCGCCCAAAAATTGGATATGCAAGTGGATCCCGAAATGGACTTTTTAGATGTACCGGCATTTCTTCGAAAACAAGCTGATTAATCTTAAAACTAGCGATGCCAACCGCTTCTCGGTCGCGAGCGCCTCTAATGTAAACATCTTGGCGACCGAGAGCTGGTCTGATAGAATTATCTAAGGGTGAAAGTGGATTTAGTTCATGATTAGACAGCGCACATTAAAAAATACGATACGCGCGTCTGGTGTCGGATTGCATACTGGCGAGCAAGTCTATTTAACCTTGAGGCCTTCCGCGCCGGACACAGGTATTGTGTTTGTGCGCACCGATCTCGATCCACACGTGGAAGTTTTCGCCAAGGCCGAAAATGTTGGTGAAACTATGCTCTCGACAACACTCCTTAAAGGAAGTGTTCGAGTGTCGACGGTAGAACATTTGCTATCCGCTCTTGCCGGCCTCGGGATAGATAATGCCCGTATTGATGTGTCGGCTGCCGAAATTCCAATAATGGATGGCAGCGCGGCTCCCTTTGTGTTTCTCGTCCAGTCCGCTGGCATTCTTGAGCAGAATGCAGCGAAGAAATTCGTACGGGTAAAAAAAGTCGTTAGGGTTGAGCAGGAGGGCAAGAGCGCTAGCTTTAAACCTTTCGATGGCTTTAAGATAAATTTTGCGATTGATTATGATCACCCAGTATTTGCCCAGCAAACAATGAATGGCAGCGTAAATTTCTCCAGTGCAGCCTTTGTTAAAGAAGTCAGTCGAGCGCGGACCTTTGGATTTATGCACGAGTTAGAACAGATGAAGTCTATGGGATTGGCGCGCGGCGGGAGTCTTGAGAATGCTATTGTAGTCGACCGATATTCAATCCTAAATAAGGGCGGATTGCGTTACCATGATGAGTTTGTAAAACACAAAATCCTCGATGCGATTGGCGATCTGTACTTACTTGGCAATAGCTTAATCTGTGAATTTGATGCGCACAAATCTGGACATGGCCTCAATAATGCCTCAGTGCGCGAGTTGATGGCACAAAAGGATGCTTGGGAGTTTGTCACCTTTGAGGAGAACCCAGAGGACGTCCCGATCGTGTATAGTGTTGCGAGTTAGAAGACGAAAGGTAAAGTTTTAAGTGAAAATAATTCTCATCAATAACGGCGCAGACAGAACGCGCTCTATCACCTTAAACAGTTGGGCGAAGGGTCTGCTATCGGTGTTATTGTTGGGAATTCCGGTGGCCGCTGGAACTTTTTTGGGTTTGAAAATTGCCGATGGTCGTTGGGAATTGCTATTTGAAAATACCGTGGGCGAGATGCGCGAGCAGATAGTCATTCAACGCTCTGAGGTTGACGCTGCGCGTGATCAAGTGGAAGCTACGCTGTCGGCGATGACGGTCAAACTTGCGCAAATGCGCTCGCGATTGGTGCGACTCGACGCGTTAGGTGAGCAGTTGACGCAAATTGCCGATTTACAAGGAGGCGAATTTGATTTTTCTCGCTCGGTAGGGCTGGGTGGTCCTGACCAACGGCTCGATTCTGAGGTGACGCGTTCTATGTCGGCTCATGACGAGCTCAAAAGACTGTTTGCATCGATGGACAACAGCCTTAGCGACCGCGAGGCGCAACTCAATGTTTTGCAGTCTATGATGTCTGAAAACCGTCTGAAAACCGAGAGCACAGTGGCCGGTCGGCCGATTTTGAAAGGTTGGCTGTCGTCCGAATATGGTATGCGAACGGATCCTTTTCATGGCAAACAACGCTGGCATAATGGCGTAGACTTTGCCGGACGCGAAGGCTCCGACGTTATCGCAGTTGCGTCGGGCGTGGTCACTTGGGCGGGTAAGCGAAGTGGCTACGGGCAGATGATCGAAGTCAATCACAGCGATGGCTACGTCACTCGCTATGCTCACAATCGCGAAAACATGGCTAAGTTGGGTGCGATTGTCAAAAAAGGCGAGGCCATTGCTAAAATGGGTAGCACGGGTCGATCGACCGGGCCACATGTGCACTTTGAAGTTTACAAAAATGGCCGCACGGTCGACCCATCTACCTATATCCATCGTACTATTCGTTAAACGTCAGTTTTAACTCTAAAACGTTTGTCACATCTCGCATAACGCATGAAAATTCTTGTAATTTCTGTCTTGGAAAGGTATTGATGTTAAACAATATTTTAAAAAATATATTCGGCAGTAAAAACGCGCGAGACCTTCGCCGACTCAATAAAATAGTATTTAACGTCAATGCATTTGAAAAAAGATTGATGGTATTGAATGATTTTCAGTTAGCGTCTAAGACAACGGAATACCGCGAGCGTTTAGCTGCGGGAGAGTCCCTCGAAGAGCTCCTTCCGGAGGCGTTTGCCACGGTGCGCGAGACTGCGAGTAGAACGCTTGGCATGCGTCACTTCGATGTGCAGATTATCGGCGGTGTGACCCTCCACGAAGGTCGAATTGCGGAAATGCGTACCGGTGAGGGAAAAACTCTGGTCGCAACCTTGGCGGCGTATTTAAACGCTCTTGCCAGTCGCGGTGTTCATGTGATTACTGTGAACGACTATCTGGCCAAGCGCGATGCTCAGTGGATGGCGCCGCTCTACACGACCCTTGGTTTGTCAATCGGGATTGTACAATCATATCGCGGAGTGGAGACAGCTAATTCGTTTTTTGTAGCTGCAGGGGAGGGCGACAGCTTACTACCCTGTAGTCGTCAGCAGGCCTATGCTGCAGACATAACCTATGGCACAAATAATGAGTTCGGCTTTGATTATTTGCGAGATAATATGGCGCTGCGTCTCGATGAGAAATCTCAACGCGGTTTGAACTTTGCCATAATTGACGAGGTTGATTCAATTCTTATTGACGAGGCGCGCACGCCATTGGTCATATCGGGAGCATCTCAGGACAGCTCCGAATTATACAAAAGCATCAACAACTTGACTCAGGGTTTGCAACTCGAGACCGAAGATCGGTCGGGTGATTTTAGCGTCGACGAAAAAGCGCGCCAAGTTGAACTCACTGAAGGCGGTCATCAAAGGGTTGAGCAGGCACTGATTGAGGCTAAATTATTGACCGCCGAGGAGAGTCTCTATCAGGCCTCTAATCTAGGGCTTTTACACCATATATCTTCTGCGCTGCGGGCCCAGTATTTGTTCCATGTCGATGTTGAGTATATCGTCGAGGCGGGTCAGGTGGTATTAATCGATGAACATACTGGTCGCACTATGCCGGGGCGCCGCTTGTCAGAGGGTCTTCATCAGGCAATTGAAGCCAAAGAGTGTCTCGATATCCAGCAGGAGAGCCAAACACTAGCTTCAACGACATTTCAAAACTACTCTCGGCTGTATGGTAAATTGGCTGGCATGACAGGTACCGCAGATACCGAAGCATTTGAGTTCCAGCAAATTTATGGACTCGATGTGATGGTTATTCCAACTAATGTCGAGGTCAACCGCGATGATCTTAACGATCTGATATATCTAACCCAGAGTGAAAAATTCGACGCTGTTATAGAGGATATTCGCGAAACGGTTGCCAAGGGGGCGCCCGTGCTGGTGGGCACAGCGTCGGTGGAGACATCTGAGTTACTTTCGGGACTCTTGACCAACAAAAAGATCGAACACAGCGTCTTAAATGCGAAACAGCACGAACGGGAGGCTAGTATCATAGTTAATGCCGGTCGCCCAGGGGCTATTACAATTGCTACTAATATGGCAGGGCGGGGTACCGATATTGTTCTCGGTGGCAATCTTGACGCTGAGTTAAAAACGCTGACGGCTGGTCAGAGTGGTGAGATAGACGCCCGCCGCGAAGCTTGGCAGGTTCGCCAGAAAACCGTTATAGCAGCCGGCGGGTTACATATTATCGCCACTGAACGCCACGAGTCGCGACGTATCGATAACCAACTACGCGGGCGTTCCGGCCGTCAAGGTGACCCTGGTGTATCGCGGTTTTATCTGTCGCTAGAGGATCCCTTGATGCGCTTATTTGCCTCCGACCGGGTAAAAAATATGATGCGAAGTTTGGGTATGGAGCAGGGTGAAGCGATCGAACACAGAATGGTCACTAATGCTATTGTTAAAGCTCAGCGCAAGGTCGAAGGGCGTAATTTTGATATCCGTAAGCATCTCTTAGAATACGATGACGTGGCCAATGATCAGCGCCAAGTTATATATCAACAGCGCAACGATCTTCTCGAGGATGAAGATATTTCCGATATCATCACCACGATTCGCGGCGACGTCGTAGAGCAGTGCATCGATGGATACATCGCGCCTCAAAGTTTAGACGAACAATGGGACATTGACGGTTTAGAGCGCTCATTAGAGGCTGATTTTGCGGTCAAAGTGCCATTGCAAGACTGGCTGGATAAGGATAACCGATTTGATGAGGCCGAGCTTCGTCAGCGTGTCGTATTGCTGTGCAGCTCGCGTATGAACAGCGGCATGGCCATGTTGGTGACTATATGCGCGAAGTCGAAAGGCAGATTATGTTGCAGGTGCTGGATAATTTGTGGAAGGAACATCTCGCGAAAATGGATCAATTGCGTCAGAGTGTTGGTCTGCGAGCGTATGCGCAAAAAAATCCCAAACAGGAATACAAACGAGAGTCGTTTGCCCTTTTCGAAGAGCTTCTAAGCAAAATAAA
>JAPKCN010000114.1 GCA_028822945.1 Porticoccaceae bacterium
CACCGATATTCGGTAGAGCAAAGTTTACCCTAAGGCCGCTGTCTTCTTCATCGAGTTGACACCATCAGTGCCCTTACAGCGCAATGAACGATCGAGAGTTTATCCAAAAATCGCGAGTGCTTGCTAATTAGAACCTTTTTGCCATTTAGATTAAGTGCCTGCGCATAGCCTGATGGGGCATGCCCGCCTGAAAAAAAACATCCCCAAAAGGTCGATAACCAGAGCGCTGATAAAATGGCATCGCGTGAGTCTGGGCATACAAAAACACCTCTGGATAACCGTTGTCAGTTGCATAATGAAAAATATACTGCAATATCTGCCCGCCAATGCCCCGGTTACGGTGATTTTTGAGCACCGCAATACGACCAATTTGGCCACTGTCGAGCAAGCGAGCACAAGCGACCGTATATCCTCCATAAGTGACTAAGAAATGCTGATGATATTTATCTCGCGGGTCCCATTCGTCTTTCGCACAAACTCCCTGCTCTTCAATAAAGACCTTTTGACGGATATTCATGAGATCAGTGCTCGCATCGCGCCAAGCACAGGCGCGAATCATAATCGTAGGTGCTACTATATTCACAAAATTTCTACCCCAATGACACACCGCAGAGTATAGACACTAACGCCGCCACTGCACCTAATTGAGCATAGAATAAGCAATTATTTGTGCTATTCATCATCGCGAGTAATAGTATGATAGACGTCTTTAGAAAATCAGTTGCGGTTAGCATAAAAAGTTAAAGCCAACGCAACTTATGCTACTCATAAGCGACAATTTCAGCCACGGATAACCACTTAAAAGGATATTACATCGCTATGCGGCTAAAACATTTTACAATCCTTATCCTCGCGCTGGTCTGTTGGCCGTTGGTCGGCTGTGGCGGTGGTGGATCTTCCGCTGCGAGTGAATCCATAACGCCGCAGCCCCAAACACAAGGCGAAACATCGACCGAAACACAGGCCGAAAACGAAATCCTTCAGGTCGATACGACCGTCAACAGCGGCCAATCGACCGAGCTTATATTGCTGGCTGTCGAGCAACTTACCGGCCTCAAATGGACACAAACAGCCGGCCCAGAAGTGACCTTTTATGCCGCCAACAGTAAAGTCATCGGCTTCACACCGGGCGATGCAGGCAGTTATACCTTTGAGGTAGAATTCACGGATAGTAATGGGTCGACAAAGACCTTAACCCACCAGTTTAATGTCACTGACAGCCTAGCGCCAATCAGCGTGCGTCTTGGCCATGCTGCGGTCGAAGGTATCGCGGTGTCGCTGGCAGGGTATGCCACCCACGATCAAGGACCCGAAGGCATCGACAAGACTTCATGGCGCTGGACGCAGTCGACTGGCCCGACAGTCAGTTTTACCGAGACCTCTACCAACGGTAAGCAACAGGTATTCTTTAATGCACCCTCTGTCGATCAAGACAGCTTGCTTATATTTACCTTATCAGCGCAGATTGACGGCCAGACTGTAAGCGATGACATTGGTGTTTTAGTTGAAGATAGCGACATTATGGTGGTCGATACAGATTCGCGTTTTACCGACCGAGTCGCCACCGTCCTGCGCTATAACGACGACACTGCGGCGACTACCAAAATGGTCGAATGCCTTTACTCGAATGCCGCCCGGTTTAATGTCTGCACCTTTGAAAAAACACCCTTGATTGCTCAGGTCACGACCACGCCAACTACCGATGATATTATGGATAGAGTGCTGGTTTCGCACCGTTGGATGGGCGATCAATTTAAACGATACCTAAATAACTTCGACCCCAACGATGACTTTAAAAACTTGCTCAGAGCGACTACTGGTGTGGTAATTTCTTACGATATTAGGCCATCATTTTATGACCCTTTGAGCGGCGCCATCTATTTAGATCCGAGCGATCTTTGGGAAACCTCGGCGCAACGTGACACGATTAACCAAGCTCCAGATTACCGAGCAGGCTTTGGCGCTGAGTTGCAATTTGAGATGCCCTGGCGGTACGTCCAAAATAATGATTATGTGTCGTTTTACTATCCGCTTCGATACCGAGCGTCGCGCAAAATGGCAGAGGCTAACTACGATTTCGCTAGCCTCCTGTATCACGAACTGGCACACGCAAACGACTACTTTTCGAGTACTAAGTGGCTTGCATATACCAACTCTACGACTGTCTATGATGCCTTTTACCAAACCTATGATGCCGGGAATAATCTGTCTGACAAACTGCAGGATAACTACCCTCTCGATACCCTCGCCAATCAGGGTGGCGGCGCCTTAACTCAGCTAGCGCAAGTCCGTTTTAGAAACCCAGATTTAATTACTGACAAACAAAAGGCCTACACGCCAACCGAGATTGCCGAGATGTTTAAACTCGAGGGCGCACCTCAATTTTACAGTTATAGCTCGTCTGCCGAGGATCTGGCGATTCTGTTTGACGGCTTTATGATGTCGGCACGCTACAATGTCGACCGCGATATCGCCGTCAGTGATCCACAGTACCAGTCTATTATTTGGGGCCAACGTGGTCGTTTAAGTGAAATGGCGATCAAACCGCGCGTGTCATTTGTCGCTACTCGGGTGCTGCCTGAATTTGTCGATGCCGATACTAGGATACAAAATTTTGCCGCACCGCAGTCACTGGACATCTTTAAAAGTTGGCGAGACAGTGTGGTTATCGACGCCGACGTCAGTACCGCGGGGGTAAAAAAAACTGCGCCTGAGACCGGCCCATCTGTTAGAGTTCCGCTCGACGGTTGGTATCACAGCTCGCGCTCCAAGCACGATCAATCTGGGCTAGAACCGTCAGTGCTGCGTAAACCCTAATAGCATTGCGCGATCGGCCGGCATATAACTCAACCTCAAAGACACCTGAGATGCACTGCGCCTCTGGAAGAGCGTGCCGAAAAATACTAGCGTCTCTCCCTTAAGAACAAAACGAACCTATAAGTTTACTGATGCATACTCCGCCCGAAATAACCGCCAAAAGCTGGCTCAGCATATCGCTATTGGGACTGATCTGGGGCAGTACTTTTTTAGTTATCGAAATCGCACTAGAAGGTATTACACCTTTTTGGCTGGCGGCATGGCGAATTTTAATTGCAGCTGTGTTGACGTCAGTCGTGTGGGGGTTGGGAGGTTGGCGTTTACACCTTAGCGAAGATCGCGATTGGCGTGGACTGCTATTGTTTGGGCTACTCAGCGCATCGCTGCCGTTTCAGTTAATCAGTTGGGGGCAGCAAAGCGTGACCTCGGCATTTGCTGGTGTCTCCATGGCCTCAGTTGCCCTGATAATCTTGCCTCTGGCCCATTTTTTCCTGCCCAATGAACGCATCACCCCGCGACGTCTGGGCGGGTTTATTATCGGCTTTATCGGTGTGATGGTGTTGATGGGACCACAGTTATTTGCCTCGACCGGTGAATCAGCCGAGTGGCTCGGCCGCATCGCCTGCTTATTGGCCGCAGGTTGCTATGCCTCGAGCTCTATTATCCTGCGACGTCTGCCGCCGATCGACGCGATTGGCGTGTCGGCTCTGCCATTGGTGATTGGTGCGGTTTTTGCCATAACAGCGGCCTTTATAGTCGAGGGGCCTCCGCCACCAGTGGATAGTAAAACCGCCGTTGCATTAGCTGTTTTAGGTCTTATACCAACCGCCGGTGCCAATCTTCTGCGCGTGCAGGTAACGCGCACAGCAGGGCCGGTGTTTATGAGTTTAACCAGTTACCAAGTACCGTTGTGGTCAGTGATATTCGGCGTGCTGTTACTTGACGAACCGTTTGACAATTCGCTGGTTATATCACTATCGCTGATTCTTGCCGGCGTCGGTGTCAGCCAGTACCATGGGATCAAGAAATTACTCAGCGGCTCCAAAGGGTAAATTTAACACCCTCGGGCAGGCTTATGGCGAAGATTTCTGAAGGCGTTTGTAATAGCGGTCACGCAGTTGCAGCGAGCGACTCTCGAGTGATATAACTTCGCCACCAATCATTACCAGATCAGGCTCGGAGGTGAGCTCTAGCGGGTCACCGCTCCATAAGACTAAATCGGCGACTGCGCCCAACACTATATCGCCGCTCACATTGGACGCAAATAAATTTGCTGGATTATAGGTCATCGCTGCAATCGCAACGCCTTTGTCGAGGCCGTTTGCGACCGCATTGCCCGCCGATTGCCGCACCAAATAGGCGTTGTGAGTGCGCAGCCAACTCATACCTGTAAACACCAGTTTCACCCCCGCATCAGACAGTAATTTGGCATTGTCTAGGCGTGCGCCAAGGGATTCAAAGCTCGCCGGCAAGTTGGCGATGGGGTCGATAATCACGGGGACATTAGCGGCGGCAATCTGCTCCGCGACCATCCACCCCTCGCTTACCCCTGACAGTATAAGTTGCAGTTTGTACTCAGCGGCCAAGCGCAATATTTGCCCGATATCACTGGCGCGGTGGGTTCTGACCAACAGCGGCTTATAGCCATTAATGACCGGCTCAAGCGCAGCTAAATCTGCCAGTGACAAACTGTAGTCGCGACGGTCGCCAGCCAATGCCGCCGCTTTGTTCGCGGCAAAATCAAGCGCGTCGGTCAGTGCCTGGCGCAACATTGCCATCGCCGTCGCTCGCGAACTGTGGGCAAGTTCGAAGCCGCTCTCGGTATAGTCTACGGCCACCGCCACACTGTCGTTTATGACGACCGGGCGATTGCCCAACTGAACCAGAGCCACCTGACCGGCAAATAGATGACTGCCGGCCTCTGGGACTAACAGCGCATGGCTCAATCCGTGCACGCGGTTAAAGGGAATCAGCGTCGATTGCGGATTAAACGCATCGGCAATTTTAAACGATGCAGTAACCGCTGGATTTTCAGAGAAAAAATCGACCGTTTCATCGATCATTCCAACCTCGACCGCACCTAGGTGTGTCGAGGCATTAAATAATCCTGCAGTGATACTCTTGCCAGCGGCATCGATCTGCATGTCGGCGCTGTCTGGCACGCTGTCGCCCAAGGCGCGGATGACCCCATCCTCAATATACACCGAGGTACGCGCTAAAACGCCCGCTGAGCTATACACATCGGCGCCACTTATAAGTATAGAATTGGCGCTAACGCCCAGCGGAAGTAGACTGAGACCGCAAATAAAAAAGAATTCCTTCATGGCCTAATAGCTCCTGGCTTTAGGATACCAAGGTTAAAGTCACTGGTCGGTTGTACCGATCTGTCGCCGCGATCGTACCGCAGATGACCATCGATCCAAACCTTTTGCGCGAGGCTGTAGACGCTCAGCGGGTGTTGGCTCCACAGCACCATATCGGCATTTTTTCCGGCGGATAAACTGCCGATCTGAGCATCTAACCCGAGAGCTTTTGCCGCGTTCAGGGTCGCCCAGCGAATCGCCTGGGCGGCGCTGATCTCGAGTCCCATGCGGTTACCCGCACTCATTGCCTTGGCAACCTCCTGATTAAGTCGTTGCACGTGGATCGGATCGTCGGAGTGAATGACTGCGCAGGCCCCGGCGTAATCGACCAGTGCTAGATTTTCGCGCACCATGTCGAAGGCCTCCTGCTTAAAGCCCCACCAATCAGCCCACATGACCGCACAAATATTTTCTTTTGCTAGCATTGGCGCCGCTTTATAACCCTCTACAGCATGATGAAATGCGGAGATCTGGTAGCCAAACTCTTTTGACATATCGATCATCTGGGCCATTTCGTCGACCATATAGCAGTGGTTATGAACGCGAATCTCGCCCTCAAGTACGCCCACTAGGGTCTCTAACTGCAAATCCCGTTTAGGTGGATCGAGGTCCTCGCCGGCACGGACATCCGCGACGTAGTCATCCCAAGACTTTTTGTACTCAGCGGCATCAATCCACGCCGCCCGATAGTCAGCCATATTACCCATACGGGTCGACGGAAGTTGATTCTGACCACCGTAATAGCGTTTTGGATTCTCACCACAGGCCATTTTTAAACTGTAGGGCGCGCCGGGGAATTTCATACCCTGAACAGTTAACGACGGAATATTTTTTAATGTCACTCCGCGCCCGCCAATCAGATTGCCCGAACCTGGCAGGATTTGCAGTGTCGTTACGCCGCCGGCAAGCGCTTTTTCAAATTGTGGATCCTGCGGCCACACCGAGTGCTCGGCCCACACCTGCGGAGTTATCGGCGAAGTCATCTCATTACCATCATTATGGTTGTCGGTTCCCGGTGCCGCATATACCCCCATATGTGAATGCACATCGATCAATCCGGGCGTTAACCATTGACCTGCCCCCGCGACGCGAAGAATATCATCTGGCACTTCTAAATTTGCCCCGACGGTAACAATTTTGCCGTCTTTGACATGTATATCGACGTTCAGCAATTCGGCTCCATCACCCGTCAACAGGTTGGCGCCAAGCAATACC
>JAPKCN010000115.1 GCA_028822945.1 Porticoccaceae bacterium
GCAACTGCTCTGTGGGCTGAAATTACCCTCGAATCGGTGCGTAAATAGCTATTGTCTAACGTGTCTAAATATTACTGGACGGGGTTGGTGATTACTCCGAAAGGGATTAATGTCGATTCCGCCGCGGCGAAGGTAACGCGCATAAACCGACAGTTCATGGGGTTGGCAGTAAGCGATAATATCGTTGAAAATTTGCTCCACGCACTGCTCATGAAAATCCTGATGCTGGCGATACGACACCAGATAAGCTAATAGGCCATCGCGATTGATTGGCGCACCCCGATAGCTAATATAAACCGACGCCCAATCGGGTTGGTTGGTAACTGGGCAGTTACTGCGTAACAGATGGGAATAGAGTATCTCCTCAACCTCATGAGCACCATCGACACCGAGTAAACCGGCCTCCGGTGTATAGGTGTCAATCGCCACTTGACGCTGGTCTAAGCAGTAGCCGTGGGGTTCAACCATCGGACATTGCAGAGGGTATTCATCGAGGTGATAGAGAGTCACCTCGACAGCAACACCTGTGGCCGCCGATAGGTCGGCGCGCAAGCGCTCTTCGACGGCTGTCCAAGTTGCCATCATATGCTGGTTATAGCTATTTAAATAAAGTTTTAACGACTTTGACTCGACAATATTATGGCTCTCGCATGACACCCAAAATTCGGCAATGGCAATCTGTGGCAGGCCACCTGGACCTAGCCAAGACAACTCGTAGGCAGTCCATTGATCGCCACCGACAAATGGCAATATTAGTGTCGCGCTGCATCGACGCGTTTTACTGCGGGCAATCGGGTAAAGTAGACCCGCATCCAAGCCATCGGTATATTGAGTAGCCCTACCGAGTTCGGTATCCGAATAATCAACCATTAGCTGCGCAGCCTAGAACCATGCTGCAGCTGGCGCAAAGTGACGACAAACAGCAACGAAATCGACAATAATACCATCGCAAAAGCCCAAAAAATATTGATGTCAGTGACACCGCTGAACCCGTAACGAAAGGTATTGACGACATAGAGTATCGGATTAATGAGCGCTACGTTGGCCCAAAAATCGCTCAATAACTCGGTCGAATAGAACACTCCACCTAAATAGGTCAGCGGCGTGAGTATAAATGTTGGGACAATCGAGATATCGTCAAAGCTGTCGGCAAAAATAGCATTCAGTAGACCGGCGATGGAAAACATCATCGACGTTAGTAAAACGATTGCGATAGTAACCGGAAGACTGTGAATCGAAAAGTCAGCAAAATACAGCGACAAAAAGGTTACGATCGCGCCAATACCAAGACCGCGACTCATACCGCCAACTACGTAACCAAGTAAAATCACAATATTGGGGGTCGGTGAAACCAATAATTCTTCGATGTTGCGCTGAAATTTAGAGCCGTAAAACGACGAGACTACGTTGGAGTATGAATTGGTAATCACCGACATCATTATCAACCCAGGCGCAACAAATTGAATATACGGCAATCCCGCCATCGAGCCGATACGACCACCAATGAGATTGCCGAAAATCAAAAAATATAACACAATAGTGATTACCGGTGGGATCAGTGTCTGAGGCCAAATACGCAGATAGCGGCGGACTTCGCGCCTAACGATAGTGGCAAAAGCAATCCAAATCTCGTAGCGACTCATGTCTGTACCTCCGGAAGTTTTTTCTCGACCATACTAATAAATAACTCCTCTAGACGATTGGTCTTGTTGCGCATACTAAGAACCTCAATCGCCTGTCCGCCAAGCGCCGCAAACAATGGGTTGATCGACTGCCCACTGGCGACTTCGACCTCCAGGCAATGACTATCGGTGTGCACGATGCGATAGCCATCTACGACCGGTGCGTGGGTTAAGCCATCGCGTATATCGAGTACAAAAGTTTCCATACTCAGCTGCTTAATGAGCGCTTTCACACTGGTATTTTGTACGATCACGCCACGATCTATAATCGCCACATTGCGACATAGGCTCTCGGCTTCTTCGAGGTAGTGAGTAGTCAAAATAATGGTCGTGCCACGCTGGTTAATATCGCATAAAAAATCCCACATCGAGCGACGCAACTCAATATCCACCCCGGCCGTGGGTTCATCGAGAATTAACAATTTTGGTTCGTGAATCAGCGCTCGTGCAATCATCAAACGCCGCTTCATACCGCCCGATAGAGTTCGTGACGCCTCACTACAACGTTCCCAAAGTCCCAGTTGTTTAAGATAGCGCTCTGCGCGCTCCAGTGCCACGCGCCGCCCGATGCCATAATAGCCGGCCTGGTTCACTAAAATGTCGATAGGTGCTTCAAATTGGTTAAAGTTAAATTCCTGCGGGACCACGCCAATATGCCGCTTAGCATTGGAAAAATCAGTATCGATATCACAGCCAAATACCGATATCGTCCCCGCAGATTTTCGGACCAGCGAACAAATAATACCGATAGTGGTGGACTTGCCTGCTCCATTAGGGCCGAGGAGTGCAAAAAAGTCGCCGGCCTCAACCGTTAAGTCAATACCTTTAAGCGCCTCAAACTGATCACCATATATTTTTTTTAGCTGAGTTATTTTTAGCGCCGGCGGCTGGTTTTCTATCACTGTGATCATGCCCTATATAATTTTTGTGCGTCGTAGTGGATATGAATTATGGCTGGAATAAATCGTGTCTGTTAACACCCGTGGCTTGAAACGCTGCCGATCTAAATCACTACTGTAATGGACGGTTAGCGCCGAGATCGGCTAGGATTAGAAAAACGTTACGCACTGTTATACTCAATATGTTCAATGATCGATCTCCGGTACATTTCAATTGATCGTCTTGTCAGCTAGCGCGCGCTAATACACATACCATTCGACCTAATCTTACAACGATTGCGCACTCTTACAACCAACAGAATTACTGAGGGCGCGCGAATGCAAAAAATAATCGATACACCCTTGGGGACTATAAGACTGACCTCTGAAGACGCTGTGCTGTCTCGCTTAGAATTGCCAGGCTGTAGCGACACTAAGCAGACTTTGTCTGCAACGCAGAGGACTCATATATCTACATTAGCCGATGAGCAAATTATACAGCAGGCATGCCAACAACTTCATGAGTATTTTCGCGGCAATCGGCAGACATTTAACTTACCGATCAGTACCCGCGGCACCGAATTTCAAGAACTTGCCTGGGCGCAGTTACAGAATATCCCCTATGCGACGACTCGCAGCTACCAATGGCAGTGCCACAATATGGGTCGGCCGAGAGCGGCCCGCGCAGTCGGCGCCGCAAATGGTCGCAACCCGTTACCTATCATTATCCCCTGCCATCGAGTAATTGGCGCAAACGGCGCACTCACAGGCTATACCGGGGGGTTGGCAATCAAGCAATTTTTGCTTTCTTGCGAGAGCTTTTTCGCGCAACGCGAGTACTCGAGCCCTAGTTCAAAAGAACGATAACGGGCATAATAGAGATCAATCCGTAAGCCTAATACAGGGCCTTTATTAGATGCCGCGCAAGATCATAAACCGCCTAATTCCGAATATGACAAGCGCTGTCAAAAGACCATCGATGGGTTGGTTAAAAAAATTGATAAGCGATCCAAATCTATTGCATATCAACCGTCATTCAGTCTCCCTCGCAGTTTATATCGGCATTGTCTCGGCCTTCGTTCCTCTCCCTGGGCAGACTATTATTGCACTGTTGATGTGCTTTTGGTTCGGTGCCAACCTGCCGATAGCCGCAGTGGTAATTTGGGTCAGCAATCCCATCACAATACCGCCTATGTTTTATCTCACCTACCGTCTCGGCAGTCTGCTATTGGGCACCCAACCGATAGACTTTACACTCTCTCTAACCTGGCAGTGGTTTCTTGATGTCGGCACACAAATTATTTTGCCGTTAATGGTCGGCAGCCTGCTTTGCGGCATCTTATTTGCAACCATAGGCTATTTCTTTGTACTGCAACTGTGGCGATGGAAGGTGGTGCAAAACTGGGAGCGCCGGAATGCCGAGCGCATCGACCTAGCGCGAAAAGCCGCTGCCCAAAACGACTAGTAACGCAGCTCTTTGGCTGGCGCGATACGCGATGCGCGAATCGCCGGAAAGACCGTAGCCAGTCCGTTTAAAAGCGCTGCTACCGAGGCAATCAGAAGTATATCGCCACCGCGCATGTCCACGGGAACGTAGTCAATCGGGTACACCGCAGTATCAAGGAATACTCGCCCAGACAGCTGTTCTATCCAACCAATTAGGTCGGCGACCCACAAACAGCCTGCAACACCCAACAGTACTCCAGAGGTAATACCCAACGCCCCTATCGCTAAGCCCTGAACCAAAAATACCTGCACAATAGAGCCTCTCGATAAGCCGAGTGTTTGCAAGATGGCAATATCTCGGCGTTTGTCGAGTACCGACATCATTAGCATAGAAACAACGTTAAAAGCGGCGATCGCAACGATCATAAAGATCAGTAATCCCACCATGTTGCGCGACAACTGAATCGCCTGATAAAGATTGCCATGGGTCTGAAACCAATCCCTAAAGCCATAGCCATAGGGAAGATTCTCAAGTAATTGATAGCCTACATTGCGGGCTTCGAAGGGGTCATCCAACTGCACCCTAAAGCCGCTGATACCGCTATCAAACCCAGCAATACTCCCGACCTGCTGTAACGAGCCAATCGCGAGCACTTGATCTAACTCGGTATGGGTTGCGAATGCACCCTTGACAGTGAAGCGCTTTACCTGGGTTTTACTAGTCTTTGAGCCCGGAAAGACTAGGCGCACCGATTGGCCTTGGGAAACCTGCAGCCGCTCCATCAGAGTACCCGATAAGAGGATTTCACCGACACCCGGCAAACCCAAAGATTGCTCCGACAGCATACTTGCAAAACCTTTCGGCACTCGACCGTCGGCAAACCCGATTAACCGCAGTGGCTGAGTATTCCCGCGGACGTGAATCAAGCCCTGCAATTCGGCATACGGGGTTATCTCTTGCACCTTGGCGAAATCATCGAGAGCGGCGATATCATTATGCCAATCTGCATCGATTTGTTGGTTAATCAACACTATATGAGGTACTAAATTTAAGATGCGCTCTCGCAGCTCGCGCTCAAAACCATTCATGACCGACATCACTACAATTAATAAACCCACGCCCAATACGAGCCCGGTGATCGCCAACGCAGAGATAAATGAAACTAGATGGTTGGGTTGCGCTCGCGAAAGGATATAGCGCAGACCGATAAAAACTTCGATGGGTTTAAACACTAGCCGCACCACTGACCTCGGTGGCGCCTTCGAGTTTGATAATGCGATCCATCTGCGCCGCAATAGAGGCGTCATGGGTCACAACCACGAATGAAATCTCTAACCGCCGATTGAGGTCCAACAGCAAATTAAGAATCGCCCGTGCAGTGACACCATCTAGATTGCCGGTGGGCTCGTCCATCAATACCACCGAGGGTTCGGTAACCAGAGCGCGGGCAATCGCTACCCGCTGGCGCTCACCACCAGACAGTTCTGCTGGGCGGTGCTCCATACGCTGTTTAAGGCCAACCTGTTCGAGCAATTGCCTCGCTTTTGCGCGCGCTTCAGCAACCGAGTAATCACCTATTAGTGCCGGCAATGCAACATTTTCAAGTGCCGAAAATTCGCTCAGGAGATGGTGAAACTGATAGACAAAACCAACGTGACGGTTGCGCCAACGAGCACGCTCCGAGCTGTCCAATTGACACCAGTCGGTACCGCAGACTTGCACATGCCCAGTGTTTGGATCGTCAAGACCTCCGCACAGATTCAATAGGGTGGTCTTACCCGACCCCGAGGCGCCGATAACAGCCACACGCTCGCCTGCAGCGACTTGAAAATTAAAATCGACCAAGACATCGATATCGGTACTACCCTGCCGATATCGGCGACTCAGGCCAGTCGCCTGCAGAACAATCCTAGATGTCATAACGCAACGCCTCCGCGGGCATAACCTGGGATGCACGCCACGCAGGATAAAGCGCCGCGAAAAAACATAAAAATAGCGATGTCAGCGCTACTGACAGCACGTCTGACAAGAGGATTCTGGATGGCAGCACGCTGATGAGGTAGACAGAAGGATCAAACAGGTGAACACCTAGCAGACCCTCGGCGAGCGACAGTAAATCACCAATATTAGCCGCTAACAGGCAACCAAATAGGGTGCCGATTGCGATTCCCAAGAACCCTACAGCAACGCCCTGCACCATGAAAATCTTCATCACTGTGGCGGGGCTGGCACCGAGTGTTCTTATAACCGCAATATCGGCGCGCTTATTCGATACCATAAGTACCAAGCTGGCGATGATGTTAAACGCCGCCACAGCGATAATCACCGATAGTAATAAGCGTACGATCTGCTTCTCCATGCG
>JAPKCN010000116.1 GCA_028822945.1 Porticoccaceae bacterium
CACAAAGCATTTATTGTAGTTGATTGATAAGCAAGTTTGCGGGTTTTTTAGCCTCGAGAAAACCTCCAAAAAGGTTTTAACACGCTCAGTCCTCTCAATTAACCCAAATGAGCTGGGCGACCGCGTTAATAAACGTTCTCGAGCATCGTCTGGTAATCGCTATGCAATAATTGCACTACTCGTTCGGGGTTGAGAGCGCAGTGGGATGGCCCGATGGCGGAGAGGTTGATGTGTGCATCGACGTCGATAATGGTCGCTTGACCGAAATCGCCATAAAAACGGTTAATAGCATCGATACCGCCGACAATATCAGCATCTACTAGAATTAACGCGTGCGCAAAAAGCACCGCTGGTGAGCCGCGCCCGCGGCGGCGAGATCGGCGTTGCGCTGTGCCAGCCAGTTTACGCCGCTGGCTCACTACATTATAGTCACCGTCGCAAAACGACCCAGCCACAGACTGACAATAGGCGCGTTCACCGACACCTTCGACCAATTTGACAATCGGAGCACAGAGTTGCCGGTAACTATCCTCTATGGGAGGATGTGTGTCGCACAGGTAAGCGTAGGTCACATTCACCACGCCGATGCCCTGAGGCGTGGCGTCACCGCCGCTGTCTCGCACCATAATCGGCCATCCACGCTGCTCGGAGAGCCGCTGTGCAGAGGGGAAATCGGCGCGCCTCGACAGCCGCCTCGGTACTACAAGCGATTGCTGAGTCGACCAAAAAGTCAGTGCTGTATCGCGCTCACCAGACACAATGCTGGCCAACAGTAGGCGCTCATTTTCAAGTGCCTGCTGCGGGGATTCGATCCATTCTAGGAGGTTATGTCGGGCGGTCATTCCGGTATGGTAACGCAATCATTTGATCACGTATGTGCAAACGCGAAAAACATCAAAAATTATTTTCTTCACCGGTAAGTTTTTAGATAGTCTTTGCTGCGGTTCCTACCCTCTATAAGCATAAGCGGACCTTCAAAAAATAACCGAGTAGTTATCAATGGTTAGTAACAAATGGCTCTCAATATCTACGCCTTTGGCATATCCGATAGCTTGCTAACAATATCAGCGCCAATCTAGTACCTTACTCACTTCGTACAGCGGGCGCTCCATTAGTAAAATTTTGTAACGACGCTCAGCGATCTTCCAACCATTTAGCTCGCGGCGATATGCGTCTTTATAAAGACCAACCATGCGCAACATACTGCCATCGCTCTTGCGACATAACTCGTTAGTGTGCCACTCGGCCTGCGCGTCTCTATCATCGACGCGAATAAATTTTGGCTGCGCAAACATCCCGATAAAATCAAAAATAGCCATAGCCTCCTGCCAGTGCTGAAGTATAGTATCGCGACCGACAATGTCGTTTTCCTCGCCAAGGTTCCACACGCCGTCGGCGGACCAATTATTCGCCCACGCGGCAGCATCGTTATCGATCACCGCGGCGTTATATGATTCGATCAATTCTCGGATCGCCAAGCGATCCTCCATCGGTCCACTATTTTGGCCGCTTTTATTACCGCTTTGGTCGCTCGTCGACTTCGTCTTTGGCGATCGTTCTGCGCAACTAGCCAGAGCGGCACCGCCAAGCAAGGCGCCACTGTATTTCAACATCTTGCGACGGTTGCCCAAGTTACTCTGCAATTGGCTTTTTGTGCCGTAAAAATAATCCTTAATACGTTTAATCATGCGCACCATCCTCCAAAATTAAGTTGTCGTAAATAACTCGACATTGATACCACATCGCGTTCGATTTAGCTGACCCCGCCCTGCATATAATCGTCTAACCGCTCGTGAAAGTTCTGCAGCCGGACCTCTTGCTCACTCAGATAAAACTGCTTAAACCCTACCGAACCAAGACCTTGCTGCTGAATCGCTCCGATACTTAAATCTTGGTCTGCAGTTTCTCCAAGCGATTGTTCTCCGTAGATAAAATACTCATGCTCAGCGTCTTCTACTGGTAAGTCTGGCCCACCAGAGGGCGACGGCGTATGCGTGCGGCCACCGATCTGTGGAACCAGCCACCAGTGATCAAACAAACATTGAGCCGGATCCGTGGCATGCGGACGCGGGCGCAACAACTGCACACCATCTGGCCCCACGGTGATCACCGAGTTGGGAAAGATGTTATATATAATATAATCGGTCAATTGATAGTCTTTTAAATAAGCGTAGTGATCAAAACCGCGCTCAGCGCCGAGTTCGCGTTTCTTTTTTTGCACCTCTTTTCTCAACTGCTGCAGCACCTCCGCGCTTGGATCTTCCGGCACTGCCACATTCCACTCGGCTAACAAACTCGGCAACGGCTCCACCACTGGCCCATCGTGCAGCGCGGAGGGTTGATAGGATGCAAACCAACCTCGGTTATGGCCATTTTGCATTAGATCAATTTGACTGAACTCACCTTGACTCTCTATAAATGGAACGAGTTGCGGATGCACTACCTGAAGGTGATACGCCTCGTTAAAGTTGTCGGTTAATATCTTCCAATTACATTCTGTCTCCGCTGTCATATCTAAAACGCGAACCATTTCCTCGATGTGATACCCGGAGATTTCTTCAACAATTGTAGCACCGAGATAATCTCTCAAAGATACGCATTCACGGTCAATATTAAACCAGACCATGCCAAACAACTCCTCCACGACAACCGCTTCCAAGCCCAATTTAGAGCACGGGTTGCCTCGTTTAAAATCGAGTGGATCCGGCAAGTCGACCACTCGGCCATCGAGATCAAACTGCCACCCGTGGTAGGGACACACAAATCTATCTGCGAAGCCATATGGTCCCTCGGCTACCCTGGCCCCACGGTGCGGACAAACATTTAGATAGCCATTGAATGAGCCGTCGGCTCGACGCACAACAATAACCGACTCCGGGCCCACCTCGGTAACCAAATAATCGCCTTCCTCAGGTGCCTGATAGGCCATGCCTGCGATATTCCACGTTCGTCTCCAGACATTGTCCAACTCCGAAGCAAAATAGTCACGGCTGGTATAACGCGCCGCTGTTATTGGGTCACCGCGCAACTCGGGGCGCCGCAATCTCTGCGGACGATCATCCTTGCTGTCCATACTAGTCATTTTGACTACTCCTAAATACTTATCTCACAGACTTCTAACCAGTCTTCATTGACGCGCGCCTGATATATTTTTATCGGTTTGTTAGTAAGTCTACCCACGGCTTCACCGGTTTCTAAATTAAAACGCTGGCCGTGCACCGGACATGAAATATGTCCATGGCGAATGCGCCCTCCGGTCAGCGGCTTGCCCTGATGAGAACATTTATTTTCAATTGCAAAATAGCCCTTACTAGTCACGCCAACAAGAATCTCTAGTCCGTTATAGATCGTCAAACATGCTTTATTCGCGGGCATTTCCGAAATTTTTAGTACCGGTTGAAAATCCATGTGCCAACGCCCTGTGTAAGATAACCAGGCCGTGCCGGTTAATCCTCTTATCTGTGTTTTTTTTAACTACTATTAGCTAGTGTTGCATAAATATACTGAGGCTGTGTGCGCGCGTCAATCATGTAAGTCGACATTAAAAGGTCTATTGACACTTTCGGTAGGGCAGGAGGTGGGTTTCAATAAGCAATCCAAAGCTCCGAGCGGACACTCCTTATCAGCTTAACAAAAACTCTAAAAATCTAGCCCGTTGGCGTGCGCATCGTCACATACTCCTCCGCAGCAGACGGGTGAATACCTATAGTCGCGTCCACCTGGGCTTTAGTCACACCGGCTTTGAGTGCAATTGCCATACCTTGAATAATCTCGGCAGCATGGTCACCGACCATGTGACACCCAAGAACCCGATCTGTCGCACTATCGACTACCAACTTCATGGTGATTCGATCCGCACCGCCGCCCAATGACTGCAGCATCGGTTGAAAGTCAGAGACAAATATTTCAACATGAGCAAACTCGTTTCTCGCCTGTTCTTCGCTGAGTCCGACGGTCGCCAATTCTGGTTGACTGAAGACTGCGGTCGGAATGTCGCGGTAATCAATCGTTTGCTGCGCATCGCCAAACAGGTGATCGATCAGTACCATCGCCTCCTGAATCGCAACTGGGGTCAATTGTACCCGCTCAATAACATCACCCAGCGCATAGATTGACGGCTCCGCCGTCTGAAAGTTTGCATCGACTACAACCGAGCCGTCCTCACGAAGCTCAACCTTGGTATGCTCCAATCCCAAATTAGCGGTATTCGCGCGGCGTCCCGTCGCATACATGACAAGATCCGCATCGAGGGTCTGCAGATCGCTAAAAACTGCCCGATAACCATCGTCATGCTCTTTTATTTCAACGATATCCCGCTGGAGGTGCATAATCACGCCCTTAGTTTGCATACCCGCGGACACTTTTCTGGCCATATCCCGATCAAAATCTTTAAGGATATCTGTCCCACGATAAACCAAATGCGTATCGACACCGAGACCGTTTAATATTCCGGCAAATTCAACTGCGATATAACCGCCGCCAACAATAATCGCAGTTTTCGGAAGTTGTTCCAAAAAGAACATTTCATTCGACGACACTGCGTGCTGCGAACCGGGGAACTCTGGAATAAAGGGCCAGCCACCGACCGCGACGAGAATAGAACGCGCAGCGTACGTCACACCCTCAACAGCAACTTGGTTTCGACCCTCGATGATCGCACGTCCGGTAAGCAAGGTCGCGCCACTATTTTTCAGCAAATCTTCATAAATAGCGTTTAAGCGCTCTATTTCGCGGGTTTTGTTATCCCTTAGCGTTGCCCAACAAAATTTCGGTGGTGCTGCAATAGACCAGCCAAAGCCGGCACTGGCATAAAACAGTTCAGCAAATTGCGCGGCATAGACAAACAGCTTTTTTGGCACGCAACCAACATTGACGCAGGTGCCGCCAAGCGCACGATCCTCGGCAACAGCAACTTTTAGGCCCTTCGCAGCAGCCATTCGCGCCGCGCGCACACCACCCGAACCGGCACCAACAACAAACAAATCAAAATCGAATTCAGTGATCACGAACGTCCTATAAAAGCGTTAAAAAACGCGCTATCTTTAAAAATAAAATATAGCATATTTAAGATCTTCCGGGCACTGCTTCAAACACTAAAAAATCGCAGCAATCAGCAATCAGCAATCAGAGAGCTATTTGATGTCGGCTAAAAACCGCTTAGCCTATTCGTTAAAATTTCCCACAATGCGTTAAAACACCCGTTAGTCGGGTTGGATGGCATGCAAAATCTCGTTTGAGACGCTCTGAATACACTATGCTGACTGACGATTTGAGCGGCAGCCAGATCATTTAACTAAGTCTCGTCAAGGAAAACTATAGGTCGCCAACAATGTGACCAAGGAGCACCAAAATATGTTAATTATGCGCATACCATTAGTATTTATCTGTATTGTTTTGAGTGCCTGTTACGAGACCGTGCAAATACTCGACCCATCATCTAACATCGACACTCGGGCCAAATTCGCCGACGGTGCTTTTTTACTTTCGTCAGTGACCGTCACTACGCCCAGCGAAACCCGTACCTTTGCGCGTCAACAGATAAAAATATATGCGCAACAGCACTTTGCCTATGGTTTTTTTAATAAAAGCACTAACAGTGTCGACGCCGGCGCCGGCAAAACCGAATGGCGCGATAGTAAGTTGTTTGAAACGCCTTTAGTCAATCATGCAGGCAAGGTAAGCAGTTTACGTTTTGAGCTAGATATCCAAGTCAACGACCAAGGATTTGATCAGTCGATCGATAATATGCGCTCGGAGGAAGGCCTCAGCTACGATCTAAAGGAGACTTGGCAGCGACTCGAAGGCACTGGCTCGGACTACGATGGCCTTTGGCAACTGCGGACACATTTAATCGACGGCGAGCAACAAGTGAATCCGATTAACGAGGTCAAGATGATCGGCGGCGGTCACTATATTTGGTTTCATCACTACGCGCTAAATGACAGCCAACAATCGCACTTCGGCTATGGGGAGTTGAGAGACAATGCTACAGCTAAACGCTCGATGCTCGACGTAACCCTTCAAAGTTCTTATGCAGAGCGCCTTGGACAAATAAAAACGGTAGTGCTCTCTCTCGACGAAGATGATCGTCTGACCGAGACGTTTAAGGGCGCAACTTCAATGGTAACCAAGACATATTTTCGCCTATGAGCATGTAAACGCCACTATGCTCGCGACCACTGATCGCAGGTCTGATAGCCGGCGTTACATTGATCAGTTTAGCGAGATATAAAAAAACCAGCATCGAAGGCAAAATAATTGGCTTTTAAACCCGCTAACGCAACCCGAGTTGGCTCATCTGGATTGCCCAGAACCGTGAGTCGAGTGATCTTCGCAACCGCCCAAAAGCGTTCACT
>JAPKCN010000294.1 GCA_028822945.1 Porticoccaceae bacterium
TAAACGAAGGCGGTGGCGTATCTAAACTTGCAAGTTCATAGCGAACATCGCCTATTACCTTGCTGTAGACATCGTCGTAGTCCATATACTCGCGTTTTAAGCCAAAATATACCTCTTTGTCATTTCGCGAGGCATCTCGAAAAACCTGACTAACCCAGTCTTTAATAGCCTTTTGGTCGTTCGACATAAACAGCACTGGATCATTTTTACCGACTTTTCGGGCATGTTTTTCTTGACCATCGACTACTACTTTGAGAATGCCATCCTCGGTCATTGGCATATTAAAACTGCCGTATTGATCGCCGCCGCCGGCACTCATTCGCGAGATAGATACATGCGCTCGGCGCTCGGGAATACCAAACTTCTTGAGATGTTTAATCAACTTAAACAGCTTACGTCCGGTGGTATTGTCCGGCACTCCCCAAAGTGCCCGCTGTGGCGGGTTAGCCACAATCCGTGCGGCCTGCGCATCGATCAGTTCATAATGGTAATGCAATCCACTGGCAGCCACTGCAGCTTGATAGTCGGCTCGATAAATCGCTTCGATGACCTCGCGCATTACGCCGTCGTAACCGGGTATGACAGTATCCTTTAGGCCCAGGTAAATATCTCTTTTTTCATCCAGCGCGCGCTGGAAAAAACGATGAGCCCATAGTTTGACGTCCTCGATATCATTGGTCGCCAGCAACCACGGATCACCCTTGCCGACATAGCGACGGTGCAACTCAACCGGATCACCGCTACTGCCGACAAAAATAAGTTTTGCAATACCAGTAGACTTTGAGAGTTCATTAAAACTGTGCTTAATGCCACCATTTTCCATAGTATCGACTTCGATATCACGCCCAATCCAATCGGGCTTAGGGACGCGGATATTGCGAAATTGAATATCTTCACGAATGATATTCCCCCCAATACCCTTGCGTATAGCACCGTTTGGCGACTTAGTCGCAAGTCGATCGAGTTCGGATTCTTTCACCTGCGGATGTTTGACCAGCAATTCTTCAAGTTGCTCTCGATTAACTGTCATACCGGCATTTTTAACACCGACACCATAGTGTTTGAGAGCCTCGATAGCGTCGAGTACTGCACGGCCGTTGGTTAACAGACGGTTTTCTGCCGTCAGATCAACTTCAACTAATTTAACATCTAATCGTTTCACCACAAATTGCTCGAGAATACGCTCAAAAGCGATTTGCGCCATCTCATCGCCATGGAGTACAACGAGAGGATTTTTTACCACAATTTTTTGCGCCATATTAGGCTCCTGGGAATTAGTACCAATAAAACCGAGTATTTGTGCCAAGTACTTTTGACCAAAACCGGTAATATAGATTTCTTAAGGCAGTGAGATCGCAACAAAACAGACTACTCAATGGAGGCCATTTAAACCGCGGCTGAAAGCAGACATCGCAACGGATAGCGCTGCTCTTTTGCTTGCCGCATGATACTCCTGGCGCCGCTATCGCGATAGGAATTTCAGCCCGCTTACAGCAGATATCCATGCCTCGCTCTTGCCAAGTCTTCAATCACAAGCATGCGCATGTTAATAGGGGTCCATATAGTTAAGAGGATCGATAAAAGCTCGATCGACCACCATATCAAACCTCGCTATTT
>JAPKCN010000117.1 GCA_028822945.1 Porticoccaceae bacterium
GCATCGAATTGGGAAAAGTCACAGGGGCATCCGAGTGAATAGAAAACTTCATATCCCGAGCCACCAGCCAGCCAGTCGGCGAGATATTCGCGGCGCGTGTTGGCCCCGCGACAGAATCTCTGTGCCAATCGCCCCAGTAAAAAGTGTGCATCGGATACAGTGCTGGAAATATATCTAATCCATGCAACTGCTCGACCTGGTCCTTGCGGAGGTACTGGCCATGAATTAGAACCGTGCGACGATCATCTCCCGGGTGCAAGCGACGGGCCACTTTTACTGATGCGAGCAACTGATCAATAGCGGCATCACCATTGGCATGCGCCAGAACCTGCCAGTTATTGCGGTAGGCGAGCGTTAGCCATTCATGCGCCTCGGCATCTGAAAAAGCGCCATAACCGACATAGCCATCATCCTGATTAGCGGGCGGTTGGTGGTAGGGCTGGCCAAACCAAGCGGTTTTACCTTGCGGCGAGCCGTCGAAACTGAGTTTAATGCCCCCGATACGGAAGTTGTCGGCGTAACTGCGCGCATGCAGTGGCCCATAGATAAGCGAGTTATCATCGACCATGGTCAAATCGGGATAGGCAACCACATCGACATCAAATGCTTGGGCTGTCGCTAATGCCGCCAATCTTTGTAAGGTCGCAGGATCGGTGCGGCCATCCTGAATAGTAGTAAATCCATTTGCGGTGTAAAGCGCCTCGCCGGCCTTAAACGAAGCCAAATATTGAGCTGATGAAAACTCTGGCAGCAAGCCAAAAAGTGCAGAAAAATGCGCTGTTTCCTGCAGTACACCGCTCGGTGTCACGCCATCTGCACGACGCTCAATAACACCACCGGTGGGGTTGGGCGAGCGACTGGTAATACCCAGCATTGCGAGTGCTTTGCTATTGTATACACCGAGGTGCCAGGACTGATGAACGGCGATCACCGGGATCTCGATCGATATTGCGTCTAATTCCTCGCGGGTAGGATGCCGTCGCTCGACTAGCTGCGAGTCGTCGTAATTGACACCCAAAACTAAACCGTGATCTTTGACTAATGTCGAGTCGGCTAAATAATCGCGCAGCACTGACTGCAAGGTGGCGATATCAACAACGGGACCATCGGGTGCTGCCATTAAATTCGCCGCTACCGCCTGTATCGCCACCGCAGATAGATGGCTGTGAGCGTCGACAAATCCCGGCAGTAGAGTTTTACCCTTTAAATCAACCACCCTGGTGTTGTCGCCACGATACTTTTGTATTTGACGATCTGAGCCCAGGGCAAGAATGCGCCCATCGGCGACGGCTATCGCCTGGACGGTACCGCGACTATCTTCAACAGTCACCACCTGCCCATTGAGATAGATACTGGTGGCTTGACTGACTGTCCCTCGGTCGCGGCACGCCGCCAGCGCAACGAGCGCAACGAGCGCAACGAACACTGTAGCCCCTCGCGAAAAGTATCTTTGGTAGTCATCTACGGCAACTCTAAGTCTATATAACGCCATCCGATTTACCCTAAGTTACGAATTGTTAAGCCGATCAACGAATTCGCGGTAATTGCGAACCCTCCCTTAAAGTAGCGTACACACCGTCGAGGATCGCTTCAACTGGCAACGCACAAGAACTGTGTATTTTTTTTCGCAGAGAAAGCTGGCGGCTATATAGGTGCCAAGCAACTAATATCCCTAAATTATTCACTCTGTTGGCACCACCTTGAACGACTCGGCGATCGCTCACCGGCGATAAACTTTGCGGGTATTGCGCTTCACTCCCGCCAACGCAACAACCTGAGCTTTGGCAACCCGGTAGCGTCCACGTCTACCAACAGGTTGTTATAACAATACAGAACTTCTAAGGCAGTCAATGAACCTAGATCTAACTTAGTCAACTGGTTGCCATAACAATAAAGCGCCTCCAGCTTTGGCGTCACCGAAATGTCCAGTTGCGTCAATCGATTGTCACTGCAGTAGAGAATTTCCAAATCCGGTGTTACCGACACATCTAAAGCAGTGAGTTGATTGGCTCGACAACTGAGCATTTGTAACCCAGTAACGGGAGATAAATCGAGCTCTGTGAGGTGATTGTTGTAACACAGCAGTTCTATCAAGCTACCTATGTTTGACAACTCGAGGCTCGTCAGGTGATTGTTATAACACCACAACCGCTTTAGCTGCGGTGTATGCGTTAAATCTAATCGGACAAGGGCATTGTGGCTACAATACAAATCCTGCAGCAGTGACTGCACCGACAGGTCAAGCGCAGTTAAATGGTTGTTAAAACATTGTAAAACCCTGAGTTCAGACGCGCCGGCGAGATCCAGTGTAGTCAGCTGGTTATCGCTACAATTGAGGTAGCGCAAATCCGGATAGAGCGAAATATCCAGTTCTCGCAACCCGCAACCGCTGACATCTAGCTCAGTTTGTGTTGCAGTGGCTCTTTTTTTAGATTGCCGTTCGCGCTTATACATGTGCGAATATATGATCGCCAAGTCTGACGGTCGACGCCTTTATAATCCGCTTCAATTCTTTAAAGTTCATTTGCGCATGATACCTAATCGCCGACCCTTCTGACATCGGTAAACCAAAATCTCCGCTAGGCAGTTGGCTACTTGAATTTAGTTTGGGATTTATACTACATTAGAGGCACTCGTCAAGACCATAAAATTGATAAGGAAAGCGCCTATGTTGTATGCCATGCCCAATACCGATAACGCACTTTATACCTTTAGCCCGCGTTACGAAAACTACCTAGGTGGCGCGTGGACTGCGCCTGCCAAAGGGGAATATTTTGACAATCTATCTCCCATTAATGGCAACCTATTGTGTCGCGTCGCGCGCTCCAGCTAGGTCGACTTAGATCTAGCTCTTGACGCCGCGCGAGCGGCTGCGGATGCCTGGGGCAGTACCTCAGTGACCGATCGTTCCAACTTACTGCTAAAAATTGCCGATCGCATCGAGGCTAATCTAGAATTACTCGCCTATGTTGAAACCTGCGACAACGGCAAAAGTATTCGCGAAACACTAAATGCAGATATTCCCCTACTGGGTGATCACTTCCGGTATTTTGCCGGCTGTCTACGCGCCCAAGAAGGCAGTTCTGCCGACATTGACGCCAACACCATGTCCTACCATTTCCATGAGCCTCTGGGCGTGGTTGGGCAAATCATTCCCTGGAACTTCCCCCTGTTAATGGCCGGTTGAAAACTCGCTCCTGCACTTGCCGCAGGCAATTGTGTGATTCTCAAACCCGCCGAACAAACGCCTTGTTCGATCTTGATTTTGATGGAGCTAATCTGCGATTTACTACCCGCAGGTGTGGTCAATATTCTCAATGGCTACGGCTCGGAAATCGGCGAGGCGTTGGCCAGCAGCACTCGAATCGCCAAAATTGCCTTTACTGGATCGACCCCAGTAGGTCATCTGATCCTGCGCAATGCGGCCAAAAATCTGATCCCCTCGACCGTCGAGCTCGGCGGTAAATCGCCAAATATCTACTTCGAAGACATCATGCAGCAAGAGAGTAGCTTTATCGACAAGTGTGCCGAGGGTCTATTGCTGGGGTTTTTTAACCAGGGTGAAGTCTGCACCTGCCCGTCGCGAGCGCTCGTTCAGGAGAGTATTTATGACGAGTTTATTGGCAGGGTATTAGAGCGCGCCAAGGGTATTGTGCAGGGCAATCCTCTAAACACCGACACCATGGTCGGGGCGCAAGTCTCGGAGGAACAGTTTAACAAGGTTATGAGCTATATGGATGTAGCGCGCAGTGAGAACGCCGAGTTCTAAATGGGCGGGCAGGCAGCCGCCGTCGATAGCGAGCTGGCGGGCGGGTTTTATGTGCAGCCGACTCTGTTAGTGGGCGACAACAGCATGCGTATTTTTCAGGAGGACATCTTTGGCCCAACCTTAGGCATCACCACTTTTAAGGACGAAGCGGAGGCATTGGCGATCGCCAACGACACCGAATTTGGTCTCGGTGCCGGTGTCTGGACGCGCGATAGCAATCGCGTATTTCGTATGTCGCGCGGCATCAAGGCCGGCCGCGTTTGGGTGAACTGCTACCACGCCTACCCCGCACACGCCGCTTTTGGGGGCTATAAAAAATCCGGTATTGGCCGCGAAACGCATAAGATGGCTCTGGGACACTATCAACAGACGAAAAATGTGCTCATCAGCCACGACATCAACCCGCTCGGATTCTTTTAAGTGGTGTGCAACTAGCCTAGAGTCAAACCGCTCGCAAGTCACGGGGTGGCGAATGGTTTTCCTATTCGGAGACCGCTATCAATACCGTCGGTTAAGGATGTTGCTGCGTCGGCTTTGATTAATCCAATGGCATCTCAGCGGCGCCTAACATAGTCCCGATCCAGCGAGTTTCCGCTTGGCTCTCGAGGCCAATTTTGAGCATGATAGTCAACGGAATCGATAACAGCATACCGACTGGGCCGAGCACCCAACCCCAGAGCACAAGCGAGACAAATACCACGAGCGGCGAAAGATTCAAGCCGCGGCCCATCCAGCGCGGCTCAATCACATTGCCCATCACCATATTAACGACGACAAAACCAGCCAATGCTAGGGCCGCGGAACCGAAACCAAGTTGGATAATTGCCAACAACACCGCTGGCACAGCGGCGATTACGGAGCCTACTGCTGGCACAAAATTGAGTAAAAATGTCAGCAATCCCCACAAAACTGCGTAGTCGACCCCAAGAATCGACAACCAAATGAAAATAACCAAACCAGTAATCAGGCTAATGGAAGTTTTGATCACCATATAGCTATTGACACTTTTCGTGAAGGTTTCAAGCCATTGACTTGAACTTTTTGGCCCGCGCGCCCGAGTCAGTTTTTCGGCAAATCCGGTATTTTCGGCGAGGATAAAAATAACCGTCAGCAGGATCATCATGCCATCAGTCATAACATTTCCAAAAGACGCCAAGGTATTTGCTACTAAGGCCATCAGGGCACCGGGATCAAAACTGTTTTGCCACTGCTCGGCACTGACGACGATACCGCGCTCGGTCAGCCACTGCTGAAACCCACTACTTAAAGCGCCAAGTTTACTCGAGTACTCGGGTAGGTCCTGTCGAAAGTTGGCCAGTGCCGATCCCATGACCGCGCCCAGCAAAAAACCAACTGACAGCATCAATAAGACCACCACTAAAATCGCCAAACTGTTGGGCACCCCGCGCCCACGCAACCATGACACCAGCGGCGCAACCACCATCGCGATAAATACTGCTAAAATAAAAGGCACAATCAACGTATCGGCCATCTTCAACCCAGCGACAATAATTGTGAAGGCCGCTAGGGTCACTAAAAGTCGTGCGATCGGCGAGGCATTATTAGGCATCGGCATACTCCGGCGGTTACGTCAATAAAGTATCGTAAGTGTAGCCGATCAACTGCAGTTTGGGTGCTATTCATGCTGGAAAATAATAGCTGTTTGACAATTACTCAGAGGCGAACCAGTGCAAGCTGATAACAGAGCTGGTGGCGCCCCTGATACGCTACAAATTGAGCGCTATGCTCAGGGCTGCAGTAATAATTTTAGCGCGACCGATAGGGTAATTAGTGCAATCATCGGCTGTACCAGAACGATACCGCGGTTGATCACCAAACCGGAGCCAATGCGCGCGCCGATCATTTGAGCTACGCCCATAGCGATAACCAAGGTCCATATCACCCCGCCACTGAGAATAAAGAGTAACGCTGAAATAGCATTTATGGTAAGAATCAATAACTTGGTTTCGGCGGTCGCGCGAAGTAAGTTGTGGCCGAGTAAAAAACCAGCAAAAACGGTAATATTGAGCCAGAGGCAGGACCAAAAAAACCACCATAGAAACCCATTCCAAGGGCAGCGGTACAGGCAAATTGCCGACGGCTGAGTTTCGCTGGATAATTACGGCCATCCAATTTTGGTGCCAGTAAAAAGTAAACACCCAACAAAACCAGTAAAAATGGAAGCAAGCGCATCAGCAAGTCGTTCGACAGCCTTTGCACGCAGAGAGTTCCGAGTGCTGAGCCAGTCATTGCCGCCGCTAAAGCGGGCAATAGTGGCGCGATTTTAAGATAACCGTGACGCCGCAAATTAGCGACTGAACTGATCGTGCCCATGGCACTTTGAACTTTGTTTGTAGTCAGCGGTGGAAGTCCTGCCCACAAGAGTGCCGGCAACGTCAGTGATCCGCCGGACCCGGCAATTGACGAGATTAATCCAGCAAAAAAAGCCACGCATATAAGCAGTAAAATCGTGGTAGTTGAAAGATCTATGAGCGCATCATCAACTCCAGTTAAGGCCACAAAAAGTAATCAAAAAAATAATTAAGTTTGCGCTCACTATCGCTTACATCTAAACTTGGTCGG
>JAPKCN010000118.1 GCA_028822945.1 Porticoccaceae bacterium
GTCCATGAAGATAATACCCGCGCTGTTGGCCGGTTGTACGGTTATTGGCAAGCATGCACCCGAGTCGCAACTCACATCGCGGTTACTCTCACATGCACTGGCTGAAGCGAACCTTCCACCCGGCGTTTTAACCTTATTGCCCGCGGGTACTGAAGCCACACAGTATCTCGTTTCTCATCCCTCTATCGATATGGTATCGCTCACCGGAGGGACTGAGATCGGTGTAGATGTGGTCAAGCGCACAGCACAGAGGTTAGCTCGAACAACGCTCGAGTTGGGCGGTAAATCCCCAGCAATAATTCTCGAAGATGCAGATCTCGACAGAACAATGCAAACTCTTGTTCCGGGAAGCACTAGCTACATGGGTCAAATCTGTGTGAACCTGTCGCTCGTTTTAGCGCCTGTTAATCGCTATGCTGAGATTGTTCAGGCCCTCGCAGAAAAATACCGTGATTTGCATCTAGGCGATCCCCTAGACAGCGCTTCTCAGCAGGGTCCA
Organism: Porticoccaceae bacterium; assembly: GCA_028822945.1. GTDB lineage: Bacteria > Pseudomonadota > Gammaproteobacteria > Pseudomonadales > Porticoccaceae > TMED48. Next base: position 500 of record JAPKCN010000118.1, read on the forward strand.
ATGGCCGTAGAGCGTGGCCGCCTTCGTACCGAAGATCATGTTGCGCGCGCCCAACAACAAGGTGCTCGAGTTGTAGTAGGTGGCCGGCGACCAACTGGCTATACCCGCGGTTGGTGGTATCAACCGACCTTGCTAGCTAATGCCGACAATTCCATGGATGTGGTGCGCCAAGAAATCTTCGGCCCGGTAACTGCGGTTGTGCCCTACAATAATTTGCAACATGCGATTGAATTAGCTAACGACTCAGACTTTGGCCTAGCGGCTTCCGTCTATGGCGATGACCCCGCAATGGCATTACAGGTAGCTAGACAGTTGCGTTCTGGCAGTGTCGCGATCAACACCGCTGGCATATCGTTTATGCAACCTTTTGGAGGCTACAAAAAGTCCGGTTGGGGTCGCGAGTGCGGTGCCGAAGGTATATTAGAATTCACACAAATTAAACAAATCATCAAAGGATAAAAAAATCGTGAGGCTCGCTAGTCAACGGATCGGCTAAGAGTTTTTTACGGATAGTAGTATTTCGGCGGTTACTCCCTGTGCGACCAGCACGGTTTATCGGGGCCCTAAAAGAATACTCCTTTAAGATAAAGAATGCGCAATGAAACTTCGTGCGAGTTTACGAACCGCACCTTGCCACTACTAAAAACCCTAAAAAGGTTCCCAATCATGCCAGAAGCTCAAAATTATGATTTAACCGATTCTAAAGTGATGGCAGACCCATATGCTTTTTATCGCGCCATACACCGCGACGATGCAAAGGTCGTCAACGTGACCGGCGTCGGTGGTTGGGTTGGAAGAATGAGCGATGTAAAACGCATTGCCAAGCAAACCGAACTATTTTCAAACAGCTACTTCGATGAGGGTGGCCCAATTCCCACGGGCGTGAGCGGACAGCCTCTGGAGGAGGATGTCAAAGATATATTTAACCAGGGCCCCGAAGTGGTGAACGCTCTATGGACGACAGATCCACCAGTCCACACTACGCATCGCAAGCTCGTCAACAAAGCCTTCACATCAAAATGGGTTCGTTCGATCGAGCCACGTATCGAGGCAATTGCCCATGAATTAATAGACAAGTTTGCGAGCCAGAGTCGGGTAGAATTCATCCATCAATATGCGGTCTATCTACCCATGATTGTCATTTCAGAGGCACTTGGTATGGCTGTCGGGGATGCAGAAAATTTCAAACGTTGGTCGGATGATATTTTACGCGGAAATCTTGACGTACTCGATCATGAACAACGAAAAGTAGTAGCCCGCTCTTTTGTTGAGGCAAATCTTCGGTTCGAGACAATCCTCAATTTACGTCGGAAAAACCCGCAATCAGATCTTATATCATCATTGGCGGCCGCCAAGATCGGCGATACCTGTCTAGCCAACAAAGAAGCATTGCCAATAATCAACACTACAATGCTCGCCGGTAACGAAACCACGACCAACCTGATCGGCAATGCCATGAAAATCCTCTTGGATAACGTAGATTATGTCCACCAATTGCGCGAAGATAAAAGCTTAATTACGCCTTTCTTAGACGAAGTCATGCGTTTCGAATGCCCCGTTCAATGTCTGTATCGGATCGTTACCGAAGATACTCAGATTGGCAATTACCCACTTGAGCAGGGATCTCGTGTGATGCTTGGGTGGGGTTCTGCGGGTCGCGACCCAGATTACTTTGATCAGCCGGACGAATTCATCTTGAACCGAGCGAACGCTCATCGCCACATTGGTTTTGGTTGGGGCCCGCATGTCTGCGTAGGCCTCGGTTTGGCGCGTGCCGAGGCGCGCATTGCGATTGCTGCGATACTTGACCGACTTGAACATATGACTTTGATAAATGACTACAAACCAAAATATGTACCGACATTTGCAACTCGAGGCTTTCAGGATCTACAGTTCTCATTTTGCGAGCGGTAGCATTAAGAAAAAACTCGATAACGGGATGCCTACGACGCTAGAAACTGTCAACAACGGACCTAGGACCACCTCCTTCAGCACAGAGTCAGGGCCGTCAAATCTCCGCTTAATAGTAGCGCCGCCTAGCTACAGCGAAGTGCGGCCACATCCTTGTTAACTTAAAAAAATCATGGCTAGGCACACCCATTAGGTGCTATGAGTAGGTTAAAGCTACTCAATCAGAACTGCCCTATGACCCCCCTGCAGTCAATCTATTTAGGCATTACCGCACAGCTCTGATCGTCAAACTACTAGGCCCTGCCAACCAGAGGCGATGACGCCAACAATGATGAGTCATTTGGGTGGATACTGGGCACTAGCTGTGCTCCGTGAGCCTCAGCCATCGCTTTATACTCTATCCATGACAGCACCATAGTGACTGGTGTGCCCGGACCCTCATCAAATACCAGGGGTCCATATATATTGGAGTAATAAATCAAATCCTCCTCACTCAATCTCTGCGAGGCATCGTGGCGCGCACCTGGCGGTTCAAAGTACCAAACCCCAGGCCCATGCCCTTCTGGCGGACCCGCGCGCACACCAATGCGTCCTTCAAGAATCAAAAAATCACCGGCGCCAAGATGTGTGTGCCCCGGGGCGACACCATTGTGGCGCACAATCAGGGAGATATAGCCGTTGTCTTCACTGACCCGTAAAATTTTCAGCCCAATCGTCTCCATACCCTCCAGCGTAATCCACGGCACTTCGCGGGTATCGACAAAGTGCGGGTGTTTGAAGTCGCCAACATTGGCCGCCGCTCCCTCACTGGCCTGAATCAAATGGCTGGCATTACCCATAGCTATGGCCAGTGGTTGTGGCTCATTGGCCAGCGGTTCCTGACGTTCGACCACGCAGCCTGATAACGTGCTCGGAACCAACGCTACGCCGTGTTGCCGCGCCATACGCATGATATCTAAACTCGTCAATATCCTCGATAGGGCATGCTGATCGTCCAAAAATGCAATCGCACCATACGCGTTCAGCAATATCTCAGTTTCCTCTTCCGCAACGATCGCAGCTACTTTGGAATTTGCCGAAATATAGCCCCAAGCACCCGGTGGCAGAATACTGGTGTCCGCATCCTGTCTGTATATCAGTTGGCCCGACAAAACAAACATGTCCATACCGCTCAGATAGACCGCGACCGGCATCGCAGCCCCTTTGTCTAATTTAACGATGATAGAGAACATACCGGTTTCGGCACTCGCTCTCATAGTTTTGACGCTCATGCCATTGACACCGTCGACTGGTATCCAGGGCAGAATATTGGTGTCGACTGCGCCCTCGGACCCTCCGGGGTTAAATTCTGGGTTAAAAACCTCTGCAGCTTCGCTCATAGCGCTCCCTCTTTTATAAGTATTATTTTCCAACAATAGTGCAATTAAAGACCCTTTAGGTAGTAGATGAATACTACCAAAAGTTAATATAGGTGCGATAACGTAAAAGGATTGGTTTGCTGATTGACACTCACTCGAGGGTCTTATCGAATCATAAGCCGATCGTTTCCCATATGTCATCAGCACAGCGCGCGTAGCGCATCAGCACCAGTCCATTACAGATGCCCAACCGGTGAACCAATCGTAAAAAACATAGGTATTATGTAAACTAAATCTTAAATAAACTAAATCTTAAATAAACTAATAGCGAAACTTAAATATGTCCGAAACCTATCTAATACAAAATGCCAAAGTAATCTCTGGCGGACAGCAAGCGCAGTTCTCAGTTCTGATTGAAGGTGATCGCATCGCCGCCGTGGGCGACGATGCTGAAATATCGGCAAGCGCAGACGTAACTCGACTCGACGGCACCGGTTGTACCCTTATGCCGGGTATGGTGGATGCGCATTGTCACATCAGCTTTGACCAGCCGAATTCCAACGATGAGTTATTTTTTCATAGACGCCCAGGTCTTGCGACCATGATTGCTTCGGTTAATGCGCAAAAATTACTCCGCGCTGGCGTCACCAGTTTTCTCGACCCTGACTGCATCTTCGATGTTGGTATTGACCTGCGCGATGCCATTGAGGGCGGCGTGGTAGAAGGGCCACGTATGGCGACCGGCGGTAACGTTCTAATCACTTGTGTAGGCCGAACTGCAGGGCACCTTTTGCCTGCCGAGGGAAAACTCGGCTATGCGGTAATAGTGCAAACTGCAGACGAAATTGTGCGCGAAATACGCAAGCAAATTAAAGGCGGTTGCGACTGGATCAAAGTGCACGTCACCGGGTTACCCGTGCGCCGAACAAAACGCCACAACCCCGGTGAAATACAGTCTTGGACACTCGACGAATTGCGTCTGGTATGTGATACCGCACACGCCCTAGGTATTCCGGTGGTCGGCCACTGCCGAAATTCGTCGAGCACCCGAGATGCCGCATTAGCCGGCTTTGACTTAATCTTTCACTCGTCTTACATGGAAGAAGACGCTCTAGAGGCAGTGGTCGATAACAAGACGCCGCTGGCACCATCATTCACCTTTCTTCGCAACCTGATCGATTATGGCGATAAGATCAATTCTGACCCCGGACTCAGAAGTATCTTTATGAATGAGATCGAGGCGACATCGGCGATGATACGCCGCGCTTACGATGCTGGCGTGCCGCTTATGTGCGGTAGTGAAACCGGCTTTTCAATTACCCCTTACGGCGATTGGCACTACCGAGAGATGGGCATTTACGTCGAACATCTTGGCCTTACACCACTTGAGGCGATCGCCTGCGGAACTGAAGCGGGCGCAAGTATTTTCGGACTGGAAGGCCAGCTTGGCCGCATAGAATCTGGCTATATCGCCGATTTAGTGTTGGTCGCTGGCGACCTAGAAAAAGACCTCAACCTACTCGGTGATAAAAGCAATATTCGCGCAGTCTTTAAGGGTGGTAAAAAAGTCGATACCAGTCGACCACTGCCGAAAAATTGGTCTATTCCCGGTTGGCGCACAGGTCGGTTTTCTAGCGAAGTCTTGACCTATGAACTTGCACACAGCTATTGATCGGACGGTACGTTGATATACCAAGGCGATGCGCGCCATCAGTTCAATAAGGAGTAGCTATGCCCAGCCCAACCACTAAAAAGGGCAGCCTTATCAGTGGACAAGAATCCATCGTCGACGGTAGCGTCGCCAACAGTATATTTGCCCATCTACCGCCGGATTAGTGCGCCTGTAGGACACTTCAGGCGATGCTTCTGTGATAGACACTCAGAGTGATGCTGAGGGGATTAACAACTTCGACGTGGGATGTCTGCCGCCGAAGCCTCTACTGCGGTGGTAACATGGTGGAACTCCATAAATTGCTATCGAGCTTCATAAAGCGTTCAATCCAGCGATGATAGTTCTGCACCGCAGGCTCATTGCGGCCAAAGATAAAATGATCATTAGCGTGTGAGTCGAGACATGACTGGATAGAGAAGCCAATACCATAATCTTCTATTTGCACGGCTTTGAGCGTCAGCGCGCTAAAAGTTTCGGTAGCCGCAATCTCGGCGTCGGTCTGAGGTTTTTTGGCCACCAAAACCGTCTGCCGTGTAATTGTGGTAGTCGGCGTCTTGCCAGGGAAAACCTGGCTAACCAAACAATGATCGCCGAGAATCCCAGAGATGGAAAGATTAGGAAACCCCGAGTGGATCAAGCGGATATGCTCCATCGGCTGCCATTCGTTATGCGGTTGCTCAGCCAGTTCGCCGAGCGATTTACGGCCGAAGGTAAGCCTCTGATGTGGGCCATAAGTATCCAATACCAGCAGATTGCCAACCGTGTACTTGCCGACTGTTTCGCGATGCACTAATTGGTGATGGTAGGCCTCGAGATAGCCATCCATGGTGACCTTCCAACC
>JAPKCN010000295.1 GCA_028822945.1 Porticoccaceae bacterium
TGCACACAATAGTAGAGAAAATCTTTATGGCGGTAATAACTGACAGCGCTGCGTGCAGCTTAGAGCCTAATGAAACGACATTGAGTGTCGATAACTTGGCAGTCAATGTATTGAGTCAGAATGCTCATGTCGAATTATGAAGGGGCGTTGAAAACGTGCTAAAAAATCCAAGCGTCTCGGTGACGTTTGTGGACTGTGCATAAGCCGTCTGTGGTGCTCCGCAAGCGTAATTCGAACCCGTGATATTAGAGAGCTGTGTGCAGCTATGCTCGATGAGCGTATTAAAATTTTGAGCGGGTTAGCGCCGCGCGCGCGAGCAATATTGATGTGGTTAATGTCTTTGGTTAGCCGAGCAATCGCGGTGGGCCGGCGCACTGTCTTGGTTTAGATGAGCTTGGGGCACAGTTTTGACATGACTCGCAGGTCATCGGCGATCATTTTTGATGATAAATCTAATTACTGGGGAATAGGGCTGCGCGAAGGGTATCCGGCTAGTGGGCCGTTTGGCTACGGTGAGCAATCGCTGGCGGGTTGGATATTGGGCAAATAGTGCCAAATGCTGTAATATTCCGGACTTAAACAGCGACAGGTCTAGTCTAGTCTGATGAACCGACTGGATAGTTTAGTGAACTACCTAAAAGGTTTTAAAAAATCTCTATGTCTAATGTTGATACGGTTGATGAACAGCGCCTTTCGAGGTATTTGGAACGTAACATCGATGGTTTTAAAGGGCCGCTGGTGGCGCGCAAATTCGCAGGCGGGCAATCCAATCCCACGTTTAAACTCGAGGCGGCATCCGGTGATTATGTGTTGCGTCGCCAGCCACCGGGTGTCTTACTAAAATCGGCGCATGCTGTAGATCGTGAATACCGGGTCCTAAGTGCTCTTGCCGACACCGATGTGCCCGTAGCTCATGTTTATCATCTTTGTGAGGATCGAGACGTTATTGGTTCGATGTTTTATGTCATGGAGTTTTGTGTAGGAGATATTCATTGGGATTCTGCCCTCGAAGCGCTTAATGATAACGCCCAAAGAACGCGTTTTTACGATCAAATGAACCGCGTATTGGTGGCTATTCACTCGGTGGATTTACAGGCCGTAGGGCTCCAAGATTTTGGCCGTCCGGGCAATTATTTTCAACGACAATACGATCGTTGGTCGAGTCAGTACCGCGCCTCTGAACTGACACCGATTCCGGAAATGCATGAGTTAATTAGCTGGTTGGGCGATAATTTACCCGAGGATGATGGACGGATTACATTGGTGCATGGCGATTATCGACTAGATAACCTCATGTTTTGTCCAAAAAATAGTACTGTGCGTGCAGTTCTTGATTGGGAATTATCGACGCTCGGTCATCCCTATGCTGATCTTGCCTATCAATGTATGGGTATGCGCTTGCCCGCAGAGACCGCCAAGGGGTCTTCGTCGGGTCTGCTCGGTGTAGATGTTGCGGCCCTTGGGATACCCTCAGAGGCAGCCTATGTGGCAGCGTACTCAGAGCGGATGGGGATCGGCACGATCGACAACGCCCTGGCAAATCGCAGCAATGCGAAAAAAACTAAAAGCTATATAGAAGTTCCAGTTGTCGATCGT
>JAPKCN010000296.1 GCA_028822945.1 Porticoccaceae bacterium
CAAGAGGGTGTCTGTTTGGAAGAAAACACATTTGATTGCGCAACTAATTTATTTCACAACCAATTTTTAAAATTGAACTTAATTCAAATTTAAAAGGGTTAGGCTTAGTTGTCAAGTGTCTGAGACAAAAATATCACTTTTTGGCGGTCAAATAAACCACTATGGGTTTTGAATTAAGCGCAGATTTCGCCGGCGATAGGTGAGAGAGGCTATGAGCGCGAATAAGTGATGTTACTGAGCTTATTATTTGGCTCGATTTGATCTTTAATTACAACGCCTTGCAAGTGCCAGACATTGTTTATTCCGAAAGCTTGAATTTAATTCAAAAATTAAGCACAATCGAAATTGTTTACAGTCAGCTGTTTCAATCCCAATATTGGGCAGGCAGTACCGCAGCTAGTTAACACATTAAGGAAATTCGAGATGGCCGATGTAGTTGTAGAAACGAGAGGGGAGGTCGCGTGGATCAGATTGAACCGACCTGAGCGCATGAATTCATATGATGCGGAGATGGCGCGCGAGCTGATTACTGCAGTCCGCGGGGCGGCCGATAGCGGTGTTATCGTGATAACTGGCACTGGGCGGGCTTTTTGTGCCGGAGGCTATCTCGCTAATTTACAGGATCCAGACGCCAATGCCCTGCGTAGCATGTTTTATGGGTCTTTGGATGTTTACGAGTCGATCCGAACAAGCCCAAGGCCAGTAATTGCCGCCGTGAATGGCGCCGCTGCGGGAGGTGGTAACGAGCTGGTAGTGGCCTGTGACTTGGCGATATCGGCAGAAAGAGCCACTTTTGGACAAACTGGTGTTAGGATCGGCAGTGCACCGGTTTTGGGTGGCACCAACTTTTTAACTATGACGATCGGTGAAAAGCGCGCTAAAGAGGTTGCTTTTATGTGTCGGCGTTATAAAGCGCGCGAAGCTTTGGATATGGGTTGGATTAACGCGGTGGTATCCGACGATGAGTTAGAGGCGGAGGTGACACGTTGGGCTGACGAGTTGTTGGTCATGAGTCCTAGGTATCTGGAAATTGCCAAGATCAGTTCGAACCAATGGTGGAATCAATCGCGTGATGCTTATCTAAGCGGCCTGGGCATGTTAGTGCAAGCAATTGGCTCTAACGATATGATTGAGGGCGCAAGCGCCTTTATGGAGAAGCGCAAAGCACAATTCGACGGTCGAGCACCCAAGGCCGAGGGTTGATGCATAGCGCAATATTGACCTGACACCGTCGATGATTTTATAACCTATGACGCGGTATAAATACTGCGGTCATGTATATTACTCTGCGAGTTACTTATGAACTTCAATTTAGACGAAAAATACTTAACGATACAAAAGCGTGCGCTAGAGTTGGCTCGTGAAATCGAGCCTATGGCGGTCGAAGCCGACGCGTCCAGCGTGGTGCATCAGGGAGTTCTAAAGGCATTGCAGGCTAGTGGTCTTTGCCAATTGATGGTTCCAGCCGAGTACGGCGGTATTTACGATACCATCGATCCACTAGCGATCTGCGTGGTGCGTGAGGCAATGATGGCGACATCATCGCACCTCGACTCGCTATTTGCACTCCAGGGTATCGGAAGT
>JAPKCN010000297.1 GCA_028822945.1 Porticoccaceae bacterium
CCTCGGCGTTTTTAAACTCGGCAACACCGAAGCCTACAACGTGGCTTTTGAAAAGGGCACTGATACTCGTTATTGTCGCCAATATGAAATTTTTAAAAATACACCTGATGGCGTCTTTGTCGATAAACTTAGCGGAGCGCCGTTATTTGACACGCGCGATCGGTTTAATTCAAAGAGCGGCTGGCTATCGTTCACCAAGGCGATTGACCGGGCGGTCTACGATAAACCAGACAATCGTTACGGTATGCAGCGTACAGAGATTAGGTCGGCGAGTTCAGATATTCATCTCGGCCATGTGTTCTCAGATGGCCCCGACGGTATGCCACGTTACTGCATTAATGCCACGGTGCTCGACTTTGTGCCCCGAGGTAGTTAGTGCGGGCAGGGCCCAGTACTGCCGTGATCAAGCATTCGACCTTGGCATTGCGAGACCGCACGAGGGTAGGTCATCAAATATTGCGAGCTCGCTCAACGCACCACAACAAGGGTTGCGTCACTTGGCAAGCGAGCTTCGCGGATAATCCGAGTCGCACCGAAGTTTGACCGGCAATAACGCCGGATATTATGAATATTGCTGTGGTAAAGCATGCCCTCACTAATATAGGAGTAGTCAGCCGACAGTAAGTTAAACACCATGCCATGCCGAGAGTAGCGCCAGCACCTCTCCAAGCAATCTAAAATATAGGTCTCCCAGTGATCTAAATCGCGCGTCACTGACATATTATAGGTGCCTGACATCACAGAAAAATCTACCACTTCAGATGGGCAATCGCCCAATTTAAACTGCTTGGACGGGATACCGGGAGCCCCGCGACAGGCTCTTATAAGAGTTGGATTAATGTCGTAGCCGGTGTAGTGATAGCGAATATAATCAGAATTCACGCCGTTGCGAAGATGATGTGCTAAGGCACCATAACCACAGCCTACATCGGCTATGCTGACGCTCCCCTTGGGAAGAACAGCCGCTACTTGATTGAGGATAATACTGAAACGACTCAACTGACGGTCTTTATCAGACCAATAGACACCCGACGGCTGTCTTCCGTATTTTTGAAATCTCTTGGTGTATACCCCAGTGATCAGCTTGCGAAAACGCAACGCTCTTAGCATTTTTCGCATAAAAAAACTGTGTGCCTGTTCTATTCATTAATAAACTAAAAGTACCTAAGCCAGTCATCTATGTCAAACCGTATAAATAAGGTATGCCGGCCCGAGAAACGCTGGAGGGACTATTTCTACATAATCTAGATGCCAATATTCGGGTATCACTCGGTTATTAAAGTCGGCGGAATGAGTCAAAAAATGCATGCATCGAGATCTACTAATGCATCCAGTAAAGCTGCCTCAAAAACTGCAATATCGCCCTGACATCGGCGTAAATCGCCCGCGTTGAGCAACATAGAAAAATCCTCATATTTAGCCAAAATTACACAGGGTAGTCGGCCTTGCGTATAGAGGGATAGCGTCGCAGGTTGCTGATCGATATGTAGCCACTCGACCTCGGAGACCATCCCGCGACCGTCCCGCCATGCCGCCTTACCCACCGGATTCCAACCGTGGCTAATATCGCACAGACCGCAGT
>JAPKCN010000119.1 GCA_028822945.1 Porticoccaceae bacterium
AGCCTCAACACATCAGTTTTACTGGTCGATGAAAGCTTAGCTGTCCGCTATGCTAACTCGGCAGCCGAGGCGCTACTGCAAACGGGCTTAGTTAAGTTGCGTGGCGTTCAAGTGCCTATGTTGTTTTTTGATGTCGAAGCATCTCGGTGTGCGATGCAGGAATCGCTAAACACCCATCAAGCGTTTACCAAGCGTCATGAACAAATTCTATGGCAGACAAACGAGTCATGTTTAATCGACTATTCGGTTACGCCCGTGCAACTCGATGACGAGTTTTGGCTAATCGTTGAAATGCATGCGATTGATCGCTTTGCGCGGATTAATCGTGAGGCTGCGCTGGCATCTCTTCAGGACAGTTCGAAAAGTCTTATTCGCGGGTTAGCGCACGAAATTAAAAATCCTTTGGGGGGTATTCGTGGGGCGGCGCAGCTGCTTCATCAAGCATTGCAGGAGCGTGAGTTCGAGTCCGAATCTTACGAGGTTTGCCAGATTATTGTTACTGAGGTTGATCGATTGCGTAATTTGGTCGACCGTTTGTTAGGGCCCAATCAACTGCCCGTGTTAGAGCCCTTAAGTATCCATGAAGTTGTAGATTATGTGGCTGCACTGGTCGATGCAGAGACTCAGGGTAGTCTGGTTTTAACACGTGATTATGATCCGAGTATTCCGGATATTCAGGCTGATCGAGAACAGTTGATACAGGCACTATTAAATATTGCTCGAAATGCCATGCAAGCGTTGCAGCGGAGCGGTCAATTACACAGTGAAATACGCCTTAAAACCCGTATTCAGCAAAGTGTCACGATCGGTGGATTAAGACGCCGAGTCGTTTGTCGTATTGATATTATGGATAACGGTCCGGGTATTCACGATGCCATTAAGGAGGAAGTTTTTTTGCCAATGATTAGCGGGCATGTCGAAGGCAAAGGGCTTGGGCTTACTATCGCGCAAACTGCTATTAACCTCCACGACGGCATGGTCGAGTTTAAGTCGATTCCTGGCGAAACCTGTTTTTCTGTCTACCTACCAATAAAGGCCTAATATGGACAACTCTTCAAGGATTTGGATTGCAGAGGATGATCGATCGATGCGCTGGGTGATGGAAAAGGCATTAACCCGCGCTGGTATTGGTGTCCGTAGTTTTGAAAAGGGCGATGATCTGTTGATCGCACTGAAGACCGCCCGACCGCAGGTTATTATTTCTGATATTCGCATGCCAGGGATTGACGGTTTGGCACTACTGCGTGAAATAAAACTTGGTTATCCAGAGATCCCCATTATTATCACCACTGCCCACTCTGATTTGGACAGTGCAGTAGCCGCCTATCAAGGGGGTGCCTTCGAGTACCTTCCCAAACCCTTTGATCTGGAGGAGTTAGTTGCCGTTACCAAGCGAGGTATTTCTGTTGCCAAAGAGCAATTGCCCACAATAGTTGATGGAGAGCGATCCGAGGGCCAAGAAATTATTGGTGAGGCCCCAGCGATGCAGGAGGTTTTTCGTGCTATCGGCCGTCTAGCGAGTTCCAATATAACAGTGTTAATTAACGGTGAATCTGGCACTGGTAAAGAGTTAGTAGCCAAGGCTTTACATAATCACAGTCCGAGAACAGGGCGTGAATTTATTGCTTTGAATATGGCGGCAATCCCTAACGAATTGATTGAGTCGGAGTTGTTTGGCCACGAAAAAGGAGCATTTACTGGCGCCGTCCAGCGGCGAGAAGGGCGTTTTGAACAGTCTCAGGGTGGCAGCTTGTTTCTGGATGAGATTGGTGATATGCCATCTGATGCGCAAACGCGGCTACTCCGTGTTCTATCCGATGGCGAGTTTTATCGTGTTGGTGGGCACACTTCAATTAAAGTTGATGTGCGTATTATCACTGCCACGCACCAAAATCTCGAGCAGTTAGTGGAGCAAAACAGATTTCGTGAAGATCTATTTCATCGACTTAACGTAATCCGTATTCACCTGCCCCGTCTTGCCGATAGGCGCGAAGATATACCTCGCCTGATGAAACACTTTTTTGCTCAAGCCGCGCTAGAGTTGACAGTTGAACCAAAGGTTTTGTCGCCTGAAGCCGCAGCTTTATGTTCCGACCTTCCTTGGCCGGGCAATGTTAGACAGTTGGAGAATACTTGCCGTTGGTTGACTGTAATGGCGGCGGGTCGCGAGGTACTTTTGTCAGACTTACCGTCCGAATTGAGATCCGACGAGTTAGTCGGTGTTGCGGCGGCGGCAATCAATTGGCAGGTGCAGTTGCGCGATTGGGCCGAATCGGAGTTGCGCGCTGGCGGCAAGGGACTCATGATTACCGCTTTGGAGGATATGGAGAGAGTTATGATAGATACAGCACTGTCGCATACTGGTGGGCGAAAAAAGGACGCGGCGCAGCTACTTGGTTGGGGGCGCAATACTTTAACGCGAAAACTACACGATTATGCTAACGACGACAACTCTCTGGGTAGGTCAGTTACCTAGTGCTGCGTATCGTTTTCGTCGCTGGTATCTTGGTCTCCTCTAGCCTGATTGGCAGCTACTGCAGACGCAAACAAAGCATCAAAATTGACCGGCGGAATCATTAGTGGAGGAAAAGATCCCTTGGTAAGAGTGCTGTCTATAACCTCTCTCGCATATGGGAAGAGAATGCTCGGGCAGGTGGTGTTAAGTACTTGCGCTAGTTGCTGATCTTCCAGCCCTTCAATTTTGAAGATACCAGCTTGATCAACTTCGACAAGGTAAAGGGTCTCTTCCTCGTCCTTAACTGTGATTGTGACGCGCAATGAGACTTCGAAAATGCCTTCTCCGAGCTGCGCCGAGTGCGTGCTAAGATCTTGATTGACCTTGGGGGTCCATTGCTTTTGGAATAACTCGGCGCCCTTGGGTGTCTCGAATGATAATCCTTTAAGGTAGATTCTTTGCGCCGAGAAGCTTGCAGTAGGCTGTGCTTGTGCCTCACCGCTTTCGGCTTCCTCTTCTTGTTTTTCGTCAACCATTGTAAGTTCTCTTTGTAGAGTTTTGGATATTCTACCTAACGGCCAAAATCACACTATAGGTTGGCCATGGTCTCCAATTCGCCACGCATATCGAGCGCCCGCAAGTCACTAAAGCCGCCTACATGCCGATCACCGATCCATATTTGCGGAACTGTATCACGCTTGCTTTGCGAGCGAATGTCGTTTCGTAGCGCTGCATTCTCGTCGAGTGTGATATCTTGGAACTCTATGCCGCGTGCTTTAAGTAGCTTTCGAGCTGCGATACAAAAAGGGCCCGCTCTAGTTCCGTATATTACTGTTTCTGCCATTTCCTATCCTATTGATAATTTCCGCGTCCCGAGGATCAAGGTCCTTTGACTACGGGTAACTTTTGACTTCTCCACTCTCCCATGCCACCGGTCAAGCGACGCACGTCGTATCCTTCCGACGAAAGTAGTTTTCCTGCGCTTCCTGCGTGTTGTCCGTACTGGTCTACAATTACTAATATCTTTTCTTTTTCACGGACCAACTCTGTGTGCCTTGACGGCAGCTTAGCATGAGGAATGTTCGTAGCTCCGTGAATGTGGCCATCAGTGTAATCGCCGCTTGACCTTACATCAACGAGTGCAGCATTTTCTGAGTTTAGCAGCATTACAAGCTCATGCTGACCAATTGATTTGCCGCCTTTATCTCGTTCATAGAGCACATATAAATATATAAAGAGTAGCAAGAGGCTGACTAAAAGCCATTGTTCCGCAATAAATAAGAAAAACTTCAAGACGTCCGCCTAGTTTAAGTTGAGTCGCCTTTTCTGCGCTGATCAAACAATTATACACAGGATTTGCGTACCTAGGAAAGTCATTATTAAATCCCCGCTACCAGCGGCTCCAAATCGGTTGGCATTGATCGGGTAACTGCTCGACCCTACCCAAGGATGCCCAGGGTCTGTGATGTTGATGAAAATCCGAGCCGCAGGACGCGAGTAATTGATACTGGTTACTGAGGGATGCCAAGTCAGCAGTTATTGTGGCCTTTTGTTGGCCAGAGATGACTTCCAGAGCCTCACCGCCGGCGTCTTTAAAATCGTTTAACAAGTGAATTAATTTGGAGCGGGTGAGCCCATATTTGGCGGGGTGCGCAAGCACTGCCGTCCCACCAGCTGCTGTAATCCATCCTGTTACGGTCTCGATATCGCCCCAGCAGGACTTGATATCGGCTACTTTTCCGGCTCCCAGATATTTTTTAAATGCTTGTTTTGTGGATTTTACAGCACCAATGTCGACTAAGTATTGGGCGAAATGTGGACGTCCAATTTGCCCACCTGTCGCGTGTACGCGGGCTGCCTGCAAACTGTCTTTAAAACCCAGTAACGCGAGTCTGTCGGCGATTTTTTTAGCGCGCTCGGTACGCGCGCGAGTTTGCGCCGCGGCCCCTTCGAGGATAGTAGCGTTTTTCAGATCAACATTTAGACCAACGATATGTACGCCAATTTTTCGCCACTTTGAAGAAAACTCGATACCTGGGATCAAGCGCAGCCCCAGCCCCTCATCAGCTATATCTAAATAAGCATCGAGCGTATCGTGGTCGGTGATCGACAGCATGTCGATGTTCCTTTGAATCGCCAATTGTAGCAATTCGGGCGGCGTTAACAAACCGTCAGACGCAGTGGTATGGGAGTGAAGATCAACGTTCATAATAAATTTACCAGATTTTCGCAGCTGGCTATTGTAGCAGTCCTGTGTGCGCCTATACTGTTGCGATGATTACTCCTATATCTCAAAAACAGCAACGTGAGGTGCGTTCAGCGACTCACAAAGCAATTGATCTAGCAGAGCAATATTTTGCCGCATCGTTTGACTATATATCGATTGATTTTGACCTTAGCGGGCGCTGTGCTGGCATGTATCAAGTGCGCAGGGGCTGCAGCCGTATTCGCTTTAACCCGTGGCTGTTCGCCAAGTATTATTGCGATAACTTAAAAAACACGGTCGTTCACGAGGTAGCCCACTATGTAGTCGATTGCCGTTATGGCCATAGAAAAGTGAAACCTCATGGTGCCGAGTGGCGGCAGGTTATGCTTACTTTAGGAGCTGAACCTCAAGTGCGAGGGGACTATGATATGCAGGATATCCCGCAACGTCACTACCACACGTACGACTACTTATGTAGCTGCCGCACGCACTCGTTGACCGCTATTCGCCACCGCCGAATTCAAAGGCAGGCCGCAGAGTACCGCTGCCGATACTGCTCCGCCGTATTGCGTGCGGCGGCAAATACTCGATTGTGAGCAGTTGGTTTGTATACATGCTCGAGGCTAGTGACAGCAGTCTGTATACAGGTATCACCACGGATGTTGATCGGCGGCTACGACAGCACCAAAGTGGCCGCGGCGGGGCTAAATACTTTCGGGGTCGTAGCGCGCTTGCGATGGTATTTGTCGAGGGCGAACACACTAGAAGCTCAGCCAGTCGTCGCGAGGCCCAGCTCAAGAAGTTCACACGACACCAGAAATTGGCACTAATAAGTCTATGAGCAACCGAGTTTAGTTGACAACGCAATGAGTCAGCATAGCTTTGCGTACCCGTCTGGCGCAAGTAGCCGAGAAATGTAACGCACTACTCTGCGGCTCTAGGTAATAATACCGCCGCTGTTACCCTGTCCCGGCACAACAATTTGTGATGTCTGGTCGCGGCGCATACGTTCTAACTCTTGCGATGCCTCTTCGACGGCAACCTTAGCCTTGGTCGCAAAGTCTTCCGCGGCCTCGCCGATGGTATTGCCGGACAGTTCAAAGTTTAGAGGTATGGGCCCCATTTGGCTCATTATCTGCGTCGACCCCAAGTATTGGACGCGACGGTTAGGATCGTCAGTGCCAGTTGCCATGACCGGAACAAGTTTGCGGATAGCGCCGATTTTCTGGTCGGTGTAATTTTCCTCGCGAAACAGTGCATTTGGGTTCATAGAATCTTCATTTGAGTCTTGCATATTGTTCTTTAATATCCTCAATTGTGTTTAATATCTACCGAGCCACTATTCAGCGCGGTTGACAAAGTTGATGCTGATGACCGCCGGGGCCATGAACATGTCCGTGTTCGAGTTCTTTCGCAGTGGCGTCGCGAACTTCCTCGATCGATACGTCAAAATGTAGCGTTTTGCCGGCGAGCGGATGATTGCCGTCGACGGTAATGCTATCTTCCGTCAACGCAATAACAGTGACTGCCAT
>JAPKCN010000004.1 GCA_028822945.1 Porticoccaceae bacterium
TGTAAGCTATGTTTCTACGCTCTTTTTGCATTCACACCTTCATTCAACAGGTACAAAAAACACCAATACATCTCTTTTAGTCGTGTCTGCCAAATAGACAGCTATTTCAGGCATTAATATACTTGTCTATCGTTTCGTGCAGATGCCGAATACGCGACTCCTGGTAGCTGGCAAGGCGAGCCTTGCCAACTCTGGAGGTTCGCATGCCTTTGTGGAGTGCCTGCAAGTTATCGATATCTTGGTCAAATACTTCGCCCAGTGCGCCCAGTTCAGCCGCTTGTGTGAACGGCAAGGTCTCGTCGAGGACATTTAATTCGCAGGCGTCGGGCCTCTCGCTGCCCTTGGGATAACGCAATAGCACGCGCACGTTCATAATAGCGGTTTCATGGTCGTTGCCGTTGGGACGAAATTGGTAAACAATATTGCCGTGATAGCCGATCCACACCTGAAAATTGGGAAACGAGCTGTAAAGTATCGCGTCGAGTAGCTCCGAGTGAGTGGCATTGTCTAGGTTCTCGCCGCAGGCCTCGGAAAATATTTCGCGATTGAGCTCGCCGATATACTCCCTGGCGCTGACATCATCAGGCAATTCGAGGCCGTCATCACCGTCCAACGCCATGCGTCCGGATAGCTCTAAAATATCGCGCATAGTCGTTTTTTCGTCCACCCCTGACAGATGCGGACTTGGAATCGCCATCGGTGTTACGCTGCGGCTGACATTGTCACCAAAGGTATCGTACTGGCTGTTGGCATCTCCGGTGAAGGTCATGATCTGCGCGTGGGTCTCGATGGTGTGGTAGGACTCCATAAACGCTTCATGCGCAATCTTCCAGTTGCTCGGTACAACCCGCTGTACATTTACGCCGGTGAAGTAATCGTGCAGTGGGAAGCGCGCAAAGTGATCGGGTAAGACGCCAAGATAATTTTCTAGGGGCTCGCACTGATCATCGAAATTAATGAAAATAAAGCCACCCCAAGTGCCCAACTTTAGCTGCGGTAAGCGCATGTCGACCTCGTCCAGATGGGCGAAATCCCAGGCGCAGGGCATGTGCGAAAAGCTTCCGTCCAGCCGCCAAGTAAAACCGTGGAATGGGCATCGCAGCTCGTTCGACTGACCGCTTTCATCGCGTAAGGAGCGGCCGCGATGCAGGCAGGCATTAATAAAAGCGCGTATTTTGTCGTCTTCGCCTCGCACAACTAATACCGACTCATCACAGATGTCGTAAACAAAATGATCGCCGGCTTCTGGGATATCTTCTTCCCGGCAGGTCATTTGCCAAACCTTAGGCCATAGTTTAGCTTTCTCTTTGAGATGGAAGTCTCGCGAAATATAGCGTTCAAACGGCAGGTCCTCATCGCCTTTGTCGGGATTGATATTTTCACGCAGGTAGTTGGGCACCGGCACATCTTCGCGATCGAGTAGTTCTTGAAAGCTAATGGCATCGCAGCGCGCGCTACCTTGAGGTTTTATATCTATTTTAGAATTCATTTTTTACCTCTTTGACTTTTTGATTCAACACTTTTGGGTCGTTTTCCCTGCGACTTACCAAGCGGTTGTAATAAAACTATCTAACGACTAAGAATCGTTACCCCGCTGATCCCCGGAGCGCCATAAACATGGGTGTATCCGGTTCGCGGCTTACCCGGTACTTGCCGGGCTCCGCCTTGCTGTCGTAATTGTACGCAGATTTCGTGCACTTGGCGCAATCCAGATGCACCGACCGGTTCACCATTCGCCAAACAGCCACCATCGGTATTCACTGGCAACTTGCCACCGATCTTGGTGTGGCCGTCGCGCAGCCACTGTTGCTGTTCACCATGCTCGCAAAAACCGTTCTCTGCCATATGGATAATTTCGGCACCGCTCTCGGTATCTTGCAGCTGCGCAATGTCGATATCCTCGGGGCCGATGCCCGCTTGCTGAAAGGCGGCGCGCGAGGCAATCACTGTGGGAGAGTCGGCGTGAGCCACCGGTTGCGATGGACTAAACACCTCAAAACTGCCGTAGTGGCGTGTGCGAATTGCCGCGGCGTTTAAGAATATAGGCTGTGCGGTATAGCGCTTGGCCTCTTCGGTACTGCACAGAATCAGTGCGACTGCGCCCTCTGCTGGGCTGCAGAACATGTATTTGCGCAGCGGGTGACTGATCATTTGCGAGGTCGCGATGTCTTCGCGGCTCAGTGCTTGCCGGCGCCAGGCAGTTGGGTTGATCGAGCCATTGTGAAAGGCCTTTTCGGCGACTGCAATCAGCGCTTCATTAGCAATATTATAGTCGTGCATGTACCGCTGAATCTTCATACCAAAATATTGCGTGGTGAGCATTAATCCGACCTCACCGTACCAGTCGTCGATGCCCCAGTCGGCGGGCGTGGCATTGAATGCACCGGGTGCATGCTTATCAAAACCGAGCACCAGTGCATTGCGATACTCGCCTGACTTGACCGCAGTATAGGCCGCATGCAGAGAGCTTCCGCCAGTCGCACAGCCATTGAATATGTGGGTAAATTGTAGCCCACTGAGGCCCATTTCGTTGACGATCGCATCGGCGTTACCGGCGTCTTGACTACCACCGTAGCCACACTCGATATCGCTCCACTGAATGCCGGCGTCTGCCAGAGCGGCGCGTGTTGCCGCGGCTCCCTGCTGTAAACCAGTCATGGACGGTGTGCGGCCAAACGGGTGCATGCCAACCCCGACTATAGCTACATCCATTAGTCGTTCTCCACGATATCAAAGGCGAAGCACAAATTGTGACCCCCTCGGTCATTGGCTGAGAAAGGCTCAATCACCAGTTGCATTGGCATGCCAATCTTGAGTTTGTCAGCGTCTGCGGTGAGCAGTCGCGATTCGACCCGAACGCCAGCAGGCATCTCGATATAGCCGACCCCATAGGGTTTAAACGTGGCCGGTGTCTGATCGGTCACATACGGCGGTTTGGGTAAAAAATTCTGTACCGTCCAAGTCCAAAGAACCCCCCGGTCGCCTAGTTCAATCACTGAACTGCCGCTCCCGCTGCAGCTTCGGCAAGAGCTTTGTACAGGGAAACTGACTTCGCCGCAGTGCTCGCACAGCCCCCCCAGCAGCGACGGATTCTCCGCCGGCCAAGTAAAAAGATTGGGGTGAATGGGACAGTCGCTCATAATATACCTTGGCTTTGGATAGCGGTCATTGGTGAATAGCGCGGTTGATCGAGTCGAGGATTGATTCATGAATCGCCTCTGACACCGTTGGGTGAGGAAATATCGTTTCCACCAGCTGCCGATCGTTGAGTTGCGCGCCCATAGCGATCACTAAACCTTGAATTTGCTCAGTGACTTCCGGGCCAATCATATGAGCACCGATTAATTTCCCGGTGGCGGCGTCAAATACCGTTTTCACCAGCCCCTCGGGTTCGTTGATGGCCACAGCTTTACCGCTCGCCTGCAGGTCAAAGCGCCCGATACGCGTGTTTATGCCACGCCGTGCCGCCTCGTCCTCAGTAAGGCCAACACTGGCTATCTGCGGGCGACAGTAGGTGCATCCAGGCACGTGATCCACCGCTAGTGGTCGCGCCGATGTCTCGCCCGCAATGCGCTCGACACACAGCATCGCCTCGTGGCTAGCCTTGTGCGCGAGCCAGGGCGCCCCGGCCACATCGCCAATCGCATACAGACCGACAAGATTGGTCTTGCACCACTCGTCGGTGGTGATGAAACCGCGCTCGGTGTGAACGCCAAGAGCCTCTAAGCCGAGGTTATCTATGTTTCCGGTGACCCCAATGGCCACGATGGCGTGATCGGCCTGCACTTTGACGGTACCACTCGGACCCGTGATGTTCGCTTCAATATGGTCACCGACAGTTCGCAGACTCGAGACAGTCGACGCCGTTTGGATATCGACGCCGCGGCGTTTAAAAGCCTTTTCTGCGCGCTGGGAGATTTCTCGATCTTCAATCGGGAGTATGCGCTCGAGGGCCTCGACCACAGTGACCTCTGAGCCGAGGTCGCGATAGAGGCTGGCAAACTCCATACCGATTGCACCAGCGCCGATAATTAATAGCCGTTTTGGTAGTACCGTCGGTGTCATCGCTTCTCGCGCACCCCAGACTCGATCGCCATCGATCGCCAACCCCGGCATTTGGCGCGCACGGGCACCGGTAGCCAAAATGATATGCATGGCATCGATTGCCAGTTTTTTATTCTCGGTAGTTACCCTAATTTTACATTTTCCAGTGATAACCGCCTCGCCCATAAATACTGCGACGTTATTCTTTCGCAGAAGATAGTCGATACCAGAACTCAGTTTATCGGCCGCCCCGCGGCTGTGTGCCACCAGCTTGGCGATATCAAAGCTAATATTGTCAGCGCTGAACCCCCAGTACTGCATGCTGTTCAGAGTATGAGCGACCTCGGCGCCCTTGAGCAGCGCCTTAGTCGGTATGCAGCCCCAGTTGAGGCAGACGCCGCCGAGGTGCTCGCGCTCGACTAGGGCGGTTTTAAATCCGAGTTGCGCAGCTCTGATTGCCGCCACATAACCGCCTGGTCCACCGCCAATCACCACCACATCAAATTTCTCAGCCATACAGATATCCTTATCCGAGCATAGTCGCCGGTTGATCGATAAAATTCTTCAACTGCTGCAAGAATTTAGCCGCCATGGCACCATCGATAACGCGGTGGTCGCTGGACAGAGTTAGGGTCATGACCGTCGCCTGGCGAAAGCCAATATCGCCATCTGGGCGCACCTGCCGCTCGCCGACACCCACTGCTAAAATCGCTGCCTGAGGTGGATTAATAATTGCGTCAAATTGGCTGATTCCAAACATGCCCAGATTGGAGATGCTAAAGCTACCGCCTTGGAATTCAGCTGGCTTGAGTTTGCCAATTTTTGCGCGGGTAGCTAAATCACGCATTTCGTTGGATATTTCTACTAGGCCTTTAGTTTCAGCACGGCTTACAATCGGCGTTATCAAACCGTCTTCCAGGGCCACTGCTACGGCAATATCGGCGTGCGGCATCTGCGTAACCTGGCTGCCGTCAAATTGAATATTTACCGCCGGAACAGCGGCAAGGGCCATTGCAGTCGCTTTTATGATGCAATCGTTGACAGAGATATTGGCGTCGTTGCGAGCGTTATTGAGTTGCTTGCGCAGCGCTAACAGACGATCGATTTCGACCTCGATGCAGGCTCGGAAATGTGGTGCCTCGCGTTTTGAATCCTGCAGGCGCTTGGCGATGGTTTTGCGCATTGCCGACAGCGGTTCGGAGCTCAATTGCGCACTCGGCAGTTTAGTTAATGGCGCATTCGACGCAACACTCGACTGCGCTGTAACGGCTGACTCTTGGGCAGGATTAGAGCGATATGCGGCGACTTCGACATCTGCTTTACTAACCCGCTGGTGCCGACCGGTGCGGCGGCAGTCGTGAAGATTGACGCCGAGCTCGCTAGCTAATCTACGTGCCACGGGCGTTGCCGGCACCTGGCTGTCGTCGGCACGCTTACCGCCGGCACTAGCGTTCGTACGCAAGGCGCTGACCACATTAAACCTGCCGCCAGCGGCGATCACTGCCCCGCGCAGGTCGTCGACACTAACGCGGCCGTGGCGGCCTGTGCCGGTAATAGAGTTGACGGCGATACCATGCTTGCTAGCCAACCTGCGTGCTACAGGGGTGATTGCAATAGCGCTGTCATCAGCGCCTGCGGCGAGGCTAGCGGGGATCACAAAGTCGGCGTCGTTGTCAGCGACCATTGGCACTGGAGCTGAGGCACGCGGGGTTTGGGATTGGATCGCAGGCGCAGGTGCCAGACTGACGGGCGCGGCCACCGGAGCGGTGGGCTCCGCGGTGTCTGTACCAGCCACCTCTGTACTCACCGTTGCAGCAACAAAGGCGTCGATTTCGCTAGCTGAAACGTCGGCTAGCGCAATCACGGCTAGAGCCGCACCAACGTCGCGCAGATCGCCTTCGTGTGCCAGTATTCTAACCAGTGTGCCACTCTTTGCTGAGGTCAGGGTGTTGACAATTTTGCTGGTTTCAATATCCATTAAATCGTCGTCGACGGCAATTTTTGCGCCCTCACTGACTAGCCAAGCACTGACTGTGCCCTCCGACATTTCGAGGCCCCACTTTGGCATGGTGACTAAACTCATTTTATCTGTCATAGCTATGCCTCCAAAGTCGCACGAACGGCGTCTTCTATGCGTGCGGCGGTCGGTACATAAATATCTTCTAGACTAGGTGAAAATGGCACTGGGCTATGCGGTGCTGCCACCTTTGCGATCGGTGCGCGGAGACTGTGAAAGGCTTTTTCGGCAACAATGCTGGAAATTTCCGATGCCATACTGCAGCGCTCATTGGCTTCGTCGACAATCACAAGTCGACCACTGACCTCGACGCTCTCCAGCACCGCGCCTTCATCGATAGGCGAGACAGTTCGAAGGTCAATCACATCTGCATAAATACCCTCAGCAGCTAACTTGTCCGCCACTTCGTTACAGCGCAGCACCATACTCGACATGCTGACAATCGTTATATCGCTTCCCTCACGTGTAAATGCAGCCTGCCCAAAAGGGATAAGGTATTCTTCGTCTGGTACCTCGCAGCTAGTGTCGTAAAGAGTTTTATGTTCGAGAAAGATGACTGGATCGTTATCGCGAATAGCGGTTAGCAGCAATCCTTTGGCATCGTAGGCGTTGCTCGGCATGACCACCTTGAGTCCGGGAATACTCGCTACTAGTGGGTGCAACATATTCGAATGTTGCGCGGCGGCACGCAATCCAGCGCCAACCATCGCCCTGACCACGATTGGCGTGTCTGTTTTACCACCAAACATATAGCGAAATTTTGCCATTTGATTATAGATCTGGTCAAAACACACGCCGATGAAGTCGAAAAACATGAGCTCAACCACTGGTCTCAGGCCGGTGCAGGCTGCACCTGCGGCCATACCAATAAAACCGGCCTCGCTGATTGGCGTATCGATAACACGCTCGCGTCCAAATTCGCCGACCAGACCCTTGGTGACACCAAAAACGCCGCCTGCGGCATCGTCTATTCCATCTGAACCTGCCCCTCCAGCAACGTCTTCACCGATTATTACCACAGTTGAGTCCCGGCGCATTTCACTTCGCAGGGTATCATTAATTGCTTGTCTTATAGTTTTAATTGGCATCTTGATGACCCTATTTAATAGTTGCTGTAGACGTCTGTGAGGAGTTCGCTCTCGGCTGGGAAGGGCGCGGCAAAACCCTCTTCTACAGCGCTGTCGATCAATACTGCAACTTCGCGATCGATGGCGTTTAATTGACTCTTTTTTAGCAGCTTATCGCCTATGACGCGCTTGCTGAAAATTTTCAGGCAGTCGCTGTCGCGGCGCAGTCGATCCAGTTCGCCCTCGCCACGGTATAATTGCGGATCGCCGATAAAATGGCCGTTAAAACGCACTGCACTTGCTTCGATTGCAGTTGGCCCACCGCCGCTGCGAGCGCGATCGACAGCTTCTTGCATCGCCTCGTAGACGGCAAAGAAGTCTAGACCGTCAACTCGAAGCGCGGGCATGCCAAAGGCCTCTGCTCGTCCGGCGATATCGCCGCAACCGACCGCATACGCTGCACCTGTGTGCTCTCCGTAACCATTATTTTCGTACATAAAAATTGTCGGTAATTGCAGAACTACTGCGAGGTTCATTGACTCGAAAACGGTACCCTGATTGGAGCCACCGTCGCCAGTAAAACTTAATGAAAGATTCTTGGTGCCAAGAGTTTTAGCGCTGAGTGCTGCACCGATTGCCAAGGGCGGTGCGCCGCCGACAATCGCATTCGCGCCAAGCATACCCTGATCTATATCGGCGATGTGCATCGATCCCCCCTTGCCGCGACACAGGCCCGTGGCACGGCCCATTATTTCTGCCATCATACCCTTGATATCGCAGCCCTTCGCGATGCAGTGACCGTGCCCACGGTGCGTGCTACCAACGTAATCGTCCTTGGTCAAATGCATGCATGCGCCGGTCGCTACCGCCTCTTGTCCGTCGTAGACGTGCACGAATCCAGGAATGCCACCCTTTTCAAATTCGGCGGTTACGCGCTCTTCGAACTCGCGTATAGTACGCATTGTTCGATAGGCTTCTAATATTTGGGTTTCTTGCAGCGCCATTATCTTCCCTCTCAGGTGATTTATTATCCTAGTATTTCTCTGATTATAGACGTTATCAATTAAAAAACAATCCTGTATGTTTTGGTCGGTGCATGGCATCATAGTATCGAATTCAGTGCCGTCTTAGGTCAAAGTTTTAGCTGGTTAAATGCCCATTAACTGGGTATTGGTAACGGATGTTGAGCCACATGGGTAAGTTGGAAAAGCCACTAAAAAATGGTGTCAGAAAAGGTTTGGGGTGGCAAGCGGAAAAAAGCACTCTAATGCAAGTCGCGATCTTAGAGTCGGCGATTGATTGCTTTATCGATCTCGGCTACGCGAACACCACAACTGCCAAAATTGCCGAGTACGCACAAGTCTCTCGCGGCGCTATGATGCACCACTTTCCCTCACGTTTGCGGGTCTTGCAGGCGGCTATTGAATACCTGCATAAAAAGCGCCTCGAAGAATACGATACGCTGATGGCGAACATCGATGCTCCAGACCGTGCTCTCAGTCGCGCGGTATTTTATGAGTCGGTGCAGATGGCTTGGCGATATGCCAATTTACCGTCATTTACAGCTTATCAGGAAATTTTAGCGGCATCTCGAACCGACCGAGAACTGGCGGAGTTTATGGCGCCAGTTGAGAGAGATTTTGAAAATCAGTATCGAGAGCACGCCAAATCGATGTTTCCCCACTGGTCAGATCTCGGTCAGTATCTCGATCTTGCCATCGATGTGGTCGTATTTACTACTCAAGGAATGGCCCTCAGCCACATGGTACAAAATAAGGAGGCCCGTGTAGATAAAATGCTCGAATTTATTACCGACCAGTTGCAATTGATCTACAGTTCGGCGGTCGAGGGCAGGGTAGAGTAAGCCTCTAGTTGAGGCTCTCCCAGCGGATAATCGAGCGTTCGATTAAACTAATTTTATCTACTAGACTGTGCCGCAAAAGGGCGGCGAGCGCATACTGGGTTTCGGCTGCTAAAGTTTGCCCGAGATTAAGCTACGCGGGTTTCATGGCTTTGGTTAGCAACATTCTCAACGCTCGCGTCGTGATCTAGGGGTGCCTTGCGGTCGGGGTCTATACCCATAGAGGTTAAAAAATTGCGATGCATGTTGATCAGCGCTGGTTCATTTTTTCCAAAGGTAGAAAACTTTTTGCGTTTCGCATTCAAGCTTTTTTGGACATTGCCACTCACCCAGTAATCTTCTTTGTCGACTACAAAAACAATAAATTCAAAGTTCTCTTTCGGAGTCGTGCCGGACCAGCCAATGCGGTCTAGATCACCGCGCCAGTAAGAACGGTAGCGAGTGATATGCTCGCCCACTTTTTTGCCTGGATAAAGAGCAAAAAACTCAACGCCACTGGGCGAAACCAGCAAACTAACATTCGGGAATAAAAAGTGCACCAGCTGAAAGTGCGTTTGAATATCCATCCCCCAGTCGGCGTCATCGGTGCCGCGAAGGTCCAGTATGGGCTTGTTTGGGAATGTCAGTCGGTGGTGCCGCTGTGTCGGTCCAAATCGCTTGTATTGGGCGATATTTCCAAGCGAGAAGTCGCCAACGGAGTCGCGGTGTAAAATGTCAAAATGGTAGCCTTCACAAAATGTGTCTAGCGCCAGCTTCCAATTACTCTTCATATCCCAAACATGCTCACCAATAAAGTGAAGATCGTCGAGGTTCCAGGCCTCAAACCAGGGTTTCAAATCGCCAATATGCTCGTCGATGCTGAGCTCAGCGGTTGGGTCGAGGCTAATGTAGAGCATTCCATACTTTTCGTCACATGGCAGCTCTACCACTTGCGCACCGCAGTGGCTCAGATCACCGGCTAGCGCTTCGGCTGCGGCTTTATCAATGTGCTGTAAGGCGCGTGCATGGCCTTCGCTATCGCGTATTAACTGTACTTCAATGTCTGCCATATCGGCAAACGTCATCACATCGCCCGGCTCGCGAAGCTCACAACTAAAACCCACCAAGAGTGGCAATTTTCCAAATAGCTCAGTTTTTTCTTTTTCGAATAGCTGCTCGTCGGTGTAGGTCCAAGTCGGATGCTGGTAGGGCTTCTCCGCACTATCGGTGACGCCGCGCTCGTGCATATCGAGCATGTAGTGAGTAATTTTTTTCAGTTCTTCGAGTTCGTTCATGCGCTGATTCCTCTGTTGACGGAATTTAGTGCCGCTAGTCCGGGCGGTTGGTTTAATTTGGCCATAATTCTTTTCTTCACGCTTCTATTTTTAACTATGTAGGACGCCTCTTTAACCGGAGTTGTCGCTCATCCGATGTGGCAGGATATCCCTCTACTACCGCATATGTCGAGCGTTAGTTGGGGCGAGCCGGGCTGTCAGGGTCGATGCCGACAGCCACTAGACAGCTGCGTTGCATATTCATTACCGCAGATGGAGTTTGATCGGTATCGTCTCGCGCGCTGTGTTCATGACCATCCGCCAGTGGTTGATTATTCTCCTCAATTAAATCTCGCATTGTTTCAAAGTGCGTCTGAGCCTGCTCACTGCTAGCGATAGTTTTGGTATCCGTTCTGCGGTATGCGCGATACCGGGTAGAATGCCGCCCCGGTTCTTCACCTGGGTAGAGCACAAATAGCTCAACCGCCGTCTGTGAAATTAACAGGCTGATGTTAGGAAATAAAAAGTGCACGCGCTGAACGCTGTGCAGTTGCTTTGCGATCCATGTCCCGGGGTCACTATCGCGCAGTTCGAGTAGTGCATTGTTGGCAAAGGTTAGCCGATGATGTTGTTGGTCGGGGCCGAAGCGTTCGTCGTCGGCAACGGTCTCCAGCACTCGGTCGGTATTTGTTGTGTTCGCTGAAGCCATGCCCCGATAATCTTTAAACAGGGTGTCAAGTGCATGTTTCCAGTTACCCTTGGCTTGCCATTGATACTGGTCAATAAAGTCCATTTGCATAAGATCCCACATCTCGAACCAAGGAGCGAGGTCGCCGAGATGCTGGTCTATGTCTAGTTCTGCGTCGGCGTCTAGGCTAATAAAGAGCAAGCCGTATTTCTCCGCACATGGCAACGTTTGCAAGTCGTAATCACATTTATCAACTTCGCCAAAGCTATCTTCTTTAAAGATTTTTTTGAGTTTGCCGTCGAGACCAAAATTCCATGCATGATAGGGACAGCTGATGCTGCGCGCGTTGCCATTGCCCTCTTTTAACCGCGCTGCGCGGTGGGAACATATATTTAGCATTGCATTGGCGTTACCCTGTTTGTCGCGGGTAATAAGGACTGGAACTTGTAGGTCATCAAATGTGAAAAAGTCGCCGGGCTTGGGAATGTCGCAACTGAATCCTACCAGAAGCGGACGACGGCCAAACAGCTCGCTTTTTTCTAAGTCAAACAGGTTTTTGTCGGCGTACGCCCACCGAGGCGGGCGGGTCGGGACCGCACCTACTGCGAAATTGTCACGGCTGCGTAATTGGAGTGTCTGCTGGGTTATTGTTTTTAGCTCTTCGAGTTCGTTCACCGTCAATATTCCCCCACGTTTTTTAGCGACTTATGTACCTATGCTTCCAATTTTCATTATGTTTGATTTGCGGTCTTGCGAGTAACCTCCACTATTTTGGAGGTGTGCAGCGATGCATATTAATAGCATCCTACATTTTTAATTATATTGATATAACTGTGATCGTGGGGATTTATTTAGGTCTACGCAATAGTAATTTCTAGGACATGTAAATAAGGAGTTATGTATGACGACAGTGGTATCGGCACGCATTCAATTGCACAGCGATTCGTGGCAAGCCTATCTGACAGCGGCGCGTGTTATTGTGCCGCTGACACGCGAGGAAAAGGGTTGCATTCACTACGGATTTTCGATCGATTTGATTGAAGATTGTGTGGTTTGGATCAGCGAAGAGTGGGAGTCGGAGGACGATTTGATGGCGCATCTCCAAAGCCCCCATGTTAGTGCGTTTATAGCCTTGGCCGAGGAGATGCAGATCCTCGATGCAGATATTAAAAAGTATACGGTGTCGGAGGTTGGGGGCTTTTAAAGCGCCAGGATAAATAAAAAACACTCTTGTATGTTTTATTTATCTCGGATAAGCTAAATTTTAAAGTCTAGCGACGGCGAACGTATGCATACGATAAAGTTACATTCCGCTATTACTCAAGACGATATACAGAACGCGAAAAGCCTAGAGGAAGCCGCGCAAGTGCTCTCGACCGAGGGTCGAGGCCTAGGCTGGGATCTTGTCGCGTTTCACAAAGACATCAAAGCCAACGAGTTGCCGCGTAACCAAGTTGGTGATTTTGTTGCCTCATCCATGGGTTGGTCGCGCGAGTGCCTCACGACTTGGGCAAGGTCCGAAATGGCAGCGGTATGCCCCGTCGCGATGCGCTGCTCGGTCACCGATACGCCTTTTGTCTGGTACC
This sequence comes from Porticoccaceae bacterium, assembly GCA_028822945.1. Lineage (GTDB taxonomy): Bacteria > Pseudomonadota > Gammaproteobacteria > Pseudomonadales > Porticoccaceae > TMED48. The sequence goes on from JAPKCN010000004.1 coordinate 12,517, forward strand.
CAGATCCGGACCGCGGAGTGTGGCGAGATCAAGCCCTAAATGGCCGTAGTGTCGAGGCGCTTAACCTTTATGGCAACTATATAGCGGCGGCCGTCACGGTGCCAGTGAGGCGTCGGTCGGGGCATGGTTATGTCTCCTGGTGCACCTTTGACAACGCGCGCCTTGCGGAACTCTGCGAAAAACACTATGCCAGCATGTTTTTAACCTCACACATCTTTATGCAGCAGATCGACAGTATAGAAGTGGCACATTATCGCGGCCTACAGTGCTTTTTAACGGCCCGCGAAGAGGAGTGTTTGACATGGGCTGCTCGAGGCAAGACCGCTGAAGAGATTGGTATTATTCTGCGCCGATCACGCGAGACAGCGCGCTTTCATCTGCGCAATGCGGCAGCCAAGTTAGAGGCCACCAACCGCACCCATGCAGTTGCAAGAGCTTGTGGAATGGGATTAATTTCGGTCTGATAGAATCTGTTACTGCACTACCATAAAGCTGCGTAATGCGGGCCAAGACGAACACCAACCTGTGCATCAACTATCATTAATCGAGATTGGCCGACCATCTGATTAGCCCAATAGTTCAACCATACACTTGCCTAGATTTTTGCCTGCCATCATGTCACTAAACGCTTGTGGGGTAGTTTCAATGCCTTTATAGACACTCACATGTGAGCGCAATGTGCCGGCTTTAATCATTGCCGCCATATCGATGAGTGCATCGGCGTACTGGTGCTGATAGTCGGAGAACATAAAGCCTTCGGCGCGAGCCCTGTGGGTAATTAGTGGCCACGTGTTGTAGACCGGTTATATGCTGTCACTTTCGTACTGAGACATCGCGCCGCACAAAACGATACGCGCATTGTCATTAATGTTGTTTAGTGCTGCGTCGAGTTGCGCGCCACCGACGTTGTCAAAGAAAATATCTATGCCTTGTGGGCAGGCTTGAGCAATCTGTTCACTCAATGTTTGCGCCTCCTTATAGTTAATACTGCCGTCGATATCTAAGCTGCTGTCCAACCATCGACACTTGTCCTGACTGCCAGTGATACCGATGACCCGACACCCAGCTGCCTTACCAAGCTGACAAACGACGTTGCCGACGGCCCCTGCGGCGGTTGATACTAACAGCGTATCGCCTGCTTTGGGTTGACCTATATCGTTCAATCCAAAGTAGGCGGTTAACCCTGTGGTGCCTAGCGTGCCACCGTAATGATAGAGCTCGAGTTCGCTATCAACATTTAGAATCGAGCATAGATCACTACCATCAAGTAGGCTGAATTGTTCCCATGCCGTTCTCGCTAGCACGATCGACGAAACTGGGTAGGCGCTATTATCAGATTCGATGACTTCACCAATTACGATACTTTGTATTGGATCGCCAATTTGCATGCCGGGAAGGTAGCCATCCCCGGCATCTGCGTTCATCCACTGGCGGAAGCCCGAGTCCATCGATAGGTAGTGATTTCGCAGAATAAAATGTTTGCTTGCAAGCGTCGGCATCGGCGCCGTAATCTGGTCGAAATGGCTGGCCTGTACGGCGCCTTTTGGATGTTCCTTCAAGACTATTTTTTTGTTTGATTGCACCCTGCGAGCTCCCTTTATATTTGTATCCCAAGTATGGCTCAGGGTATTCTGTGAAGACACCTATCGAGTCGGGTAGGGTGCCGCTGCAGCGGCTAAACTCTATACTTTTATGATTTCAATTTAACAAAGGAAGGCAATATGAAGTCTCTCAGAGGAAAAGTTGCGGTGATCACCGGAGCGGCCAGTGGGATTGGCGAGGCACTTTGTGATTTACTATCGCGTGCTGGAGCACATGTGGTGGCCTGCGATATTAATGCTGCGGCTTTAGCCACAGCCGCAGACCATTGGAGAGATCGCGGCGTCGACATTTTACAGCGTCAAGTAGACGTGGTTGAGGCGATCCAGATGGAGCAATTGGCGGCTGACATTGAGAGCCGCTTCGGGCATGTCGATATGTTGTTCAATAACGCCGGTGTACTCGGTAGCGCGAGTTTGATGAGCGACTTGAGCGCGGCTGACTGGAGCCTATGTATGAACGTCAATGTTATGGGTGTGGTGCATGGCGTTCAGGCATTTTTGCCAGGTATGCGCAGGTCTGTACAAAACGTACACATCGTCAATACGGCGTCGATTGCCGGGCTTATGCGGCAACCAAGAATGGCCCCATACTACGCCTCGAAAAGTGCTGTGTTGGCTATTAGTGAGGTTCTGGCACTGGAATGTGCAGACGACTCGGTACAAATACATGTTGTTTGCCCAGGTGCAGTGGCTACGCAGATAGGTACCGCGGCGCTCGACCGCGAGCAACAAGGCGATAGTGAAGATGCGCTAACGGCATTTTCCGCCTTATTGAGTGATACCGGTATGACGCCGGCTACCCTCGCAGGAAAAATCATCCAAAAAATGTTGGAGGGGGATCTATACATTATCACTCACCCCGAGCACAGTGATGAAATCGAACAGCGATTAACGACGATGATCGAGGCACTGCCGCGCAGCTAAATGCGCGGCTAAAGGTCCGCCGAATGGCGGAGGGTTAGTTTATTTGGAGTGATACAGATGGCAAGATTAGACGGTAAGATAGTCGTAGTAACGGGCGGGGCGTCGGGTTTGGGGAGGTCCGGGGCAACTCTGATGCACGCCGAGGGCGCTGTGGTGGTGATTACCGATATCAATGCCGAACTTGGCCGCGAGACCGCCGCCGAGGTTGGAGAAAACTGTCTGTATTTGGAGCATGACGTATCTCAATTAGATGATTGGAACCGCGTTTTTGAGCAGGTGATCGAGCGCTATGGGCGCGTCGATGTGCTGGTTAACAATGCCGGTATAGTGGTCGTCGCCGATGTCGAAAAAACTACGCTAGAGGAGTGGCGTAGGGTTCACAGCGTTGGCACCGATGGTACATTTTTTGGTATCCAGCTGGCGATTGGAGCGATGCGTAAGACCGGTGGTGGCTCGATTATAAATATGTCTTCGCTTGCGGGAATAATGGGTTATCCGTTAATTTTTGCCTATTCGGCCTCGAAAGGTGCGATTCGGAGCATGACTAAATCGGCCGCTGTCTACTGTGCTCAGAACAGTTTTGACATTCGCGTCAACTCCATTCATCCCGGCACTATTGCCACGCCGATGGTGGCGGGCTTCTCGGCCGACGTCGAAGATCAAGGCGAGGATCGGGTCAAACTGAAGATTGGGCAGCCCGACGATGTTGGTCACATGATGGTATATCTGGCCAGCGATGAGTCTAAATTTGTCAGTGGTTCGGAATTTGTTATCGACTCGACTGCATCGGTTACCGAGGGTCTGGTGCCCGGCTAGATAGGCTCTTGTTAGCTTACAACCTAAGTTATTAACAGAGGAGATGTTACATATGTTATCGGTTCGTAGAACACACGAGTTCGCCGCTTCTGCGGCGCACATCTGGCAGTTTTTTGGCGATTTCGGCAGCCTTGCATCCTGGTGGCCGAAAGATGGGCCAGTGCAAATTGATCGCGTCGATGTAATTGGCGAGGGCGCTGGTATGCTGCGCAATATTTATAATGTCGGCATGCCCGATTGCATCTCCGAGCGGCTCGAAGCTATCGATGTCGAGGCGCAGCGCCTGACGCTATCGATTGTAGGCACTCTGCCTGCGGGTCTTATCAGTTACCGTGCCGATGCGCATCTTGAGGCATTAGGCGCCGACCGCTGCCAACTCACATACGTCGGAAGTTACACTGCAGAACCCGGTCGCGAGCAAGAGTCCGAAGCGTTCTTAGTCACTGTTTACACGCTAATGTTCGCCGGCCTGGAAGGTACCTTGGCCTGAGCGGGAATATTGGTCTAAGCGGTTATGCTAATTTGCGAGCGCACGTTGAGCGGCGCCCTTTTGATTTTCTGTGGACGCACCGCCGTCAGTTGAGCCATCCATTACCTTTACCTAACGCTAGGTCACCGGCTAATCTGAAAGATTCGCAATCGCCCAGCCAATACTGCGGCGGACGAGTTCGTACATAATCGGATTGTCCCAACTGCCCGATTCGCGCTCCGGATAGACTTCAACCAAGGGCTGCATATCATAGCTTCGACGACAGTGACCAAGTGTTAGGTAGAGTACCTGACCGGCATGGTAGGGATGCAGATACATAACTAACCTAGGTTGGTCGTCGTGCCAGTCGCTGTCGACAAATTCGGGTACTTCGCCGGTCCAACGAGTTTCCAGGAGGGGGATACACTCGCCGTGAAATTCCGATAGGTAGAGTTCGTCGTTGACGGTAAAAGTCTCAATGTCGGCGACCAGTGGGTGCTTGGGTGCAGACACTTGCACATCGAACTCTTGGATCGGTGGGTGCGCTAAAAACTGACTGCCGAGCATTTCCATCAATGCTGGCGCAGTGCGCGGTGCGCCGACTCGACCATCCTCTAAAAACTCGATGATAGAGTTGGTACCATGCAGTGCTAACCAGCGTTTGCCAGCCTTTAAAAATGCTTGTAAGGAGCGCAGTTCGGCTTCTGACGGAGCGATATCGCAGGTGTAAGTGACTAAAAAATCAGCCGCCTCTAGGGCCTCGATGTCAGAGTAATCCTCGGCAAAAGTGGTATAGATTTTTTCGTTTTCGTACAGCATCTGTAGAACCTGCAAACGTGCAAACTGCATGTCGTGGTACTTACCTCCGCAGATAAAATGTGCCTTGATTATTTTGTGGCTCACGTCCTTGACTCCTATGTAATGTGTAGCCGACTGTAGCATCGCCCGAGTAAAATGATACACCTCTAAAAAAACAATTTGAACTATTTTTATAGATGGGTCTGGGCTACACTTTGGAGATAAAAATCGTTGGTGATTAAATCCTCAACTGAACCTCTTGGGATTTGGACTTCATATGCAATTGTTGCAAGATCGGCGTGCCATTATTACCGGCGCCGCGCAGGGTATTGGACGAGCTATGGTCGATAGCTTTGTCGAACACGGCGCAACAGTGCTGGCGATCGATATTAAACCATTGGATGCACTGCACAAGAACGCTTCTCACCCGGAAAAACTGCATAGTTTGCAGATTGATATCACTCAAGCGACTGCGCCAGAGCGCATCATGCACGCCGCTAATGAGATGCTGGGCGGCCTGGATATCCTCGTTAACAACGCTGGGATTGCCAGTTTTATGCCTATCACCGAGACCAGTGATGTAGCCTGGTCGGAGGTTTTGGAACTCAACTTGAGCAGTGTCTTTAGACTCTGTCGAGATGCGGTGCCGCTATTAAAATCTAGTGATAGCGGACGGATTATCAACATTGGCTCGGTTATGTCGACCTTTGGCGGCACCGGTCTTGCGGCCTACGCCGCGTCAAAGCATGGCGTGGCGGGCTTGACCAAATGTCTCGCCAGTGAACTTGGCGAATTTTCGATCACTGCGAATTTTATTCAGCCGGGTGCGATTCTTACCGATATTACTCGCGGCTCGATTCGACAATACCCAGAAATGGAAACCTTTTGGCGCAATAAAGCAGCCCTCGGTCGTTGGGGCGAACCCGCCGATATAGCTCCGGTTGCAGTATTCTTAGCCTCTGATTTAGGTGCCTTTGTCAGCGGGACTGGGGTGGTTGCCGACGGCGCGGCGATGCAAGCGCCATAATCGTTATGTCGACCCTTATATGGAGATTGAGGTGATGTCAGAGACAGTTACAGATTTTAATTTTTTGTCCCCCGAGGTGATTAGCTGCCCCTTTCATGCCAACCGTGTCGCGCGCGAACAGCAACCGGTATATCTGGTTCCAGGTACCGACCTGTATTATGTGTCTAGTTACGCGTTAATTCGAGAGGCTCTGCGCCGTCCAGATGACTTTTCTAATCGTTTTATGGCTGAACTGGAGGGTGGGATTGCCGAGGATATAGAGGTTCAAGAGATTATTCGCGCTGGGCGCGGATGGCCAGAACGCGACACCCTACTGACCAACGATCCGCCCGAGCATGGTCGTTTTCGCAAACTGGTCAATAGCGCCTTTTCTAAAAAGCGTGTTGATATTTTGGCGCCCAGTATCGAGCGCGACGTCGAGCAATTGATCGACGGTTTTGTGGATGTCGGAGCCTGTGACTTTGTGGCTGAATTTTCGGCACCCATGCCGGTTCGGGTCATTGCCAAGCTACTGTCGTTTGGCGACCACGAAACCCAACTCTTAAAGCGCTGGTCAGATGCGTTTAGCGACCGCCTGAGTGGCCTTGTGTCGCGCGAGAGGATGCTCGAATGCACCCGCACTATTATAGAGTACCAGCATCATATGAGTACAAAAATTGACCATTGCCGAGAGGCCCCAGAGGATAATATGTTGTCCGACCTAGTGCATGCCAAAGTCGGTGGGGAGCGCGGTTTGGACAAGGCAGAACTGCTGACGATTTGCCATGAACTGCTGGTAGCAGGCAACGAAACCACGGCGAATACCTTGTCCGGTGGTTTGTTACTGTTGCTGACCCATCCAGACGAATTGCGCAAGGTGCGCAGCAATCGGCAATTGATTCCCAATATGGTCGAGGAAATGCTTCGCTGCACCAGCCCAGCGCAGGCAATGCCGCGGGTGGTGACGCGCGATACCGAACTCGGTGGCGTGGCAATACCGGCGGGTAGTAAGTTGATGTTGCGCTATATCAGCGCCAACCGCGACGGTGAGATATTTACCGAACCGGAACGCTTTTGTGTCGATCGCACTGATGCTGATCGTCACCTTAGTTTTGGCCAGGGTGGCAAGCATGTGTGTATTGGGCTGATGCTGGCGCGCCGGGAATTAGCGATTGCCTTTGAGCAGTTATTGATCCGCTTTAGCGACATGCGTTTGGAAATCGCCGAGGCCGACGTAGAATATCACCCGAATATGTTATTACGCGGCATTAAATCGCTACCGATAAGTTTTACGCGAGCTACCTGAAAGGCTCTCAATCCAACTTAAAACAGATACCCGCAGGAGATTCAGTATGACCGACAACCGTATACAGCACCAAAAGCAACTCGTCGAAGATTGGTATAGCGCCCTCGCCAGTGGTGAGGGCGATGCTATGTTGGCGCTGCAGCAGGACGACGTTATATACAATATTCACGGCACTACGCCGGTGTCGGGGCGCTTTCAAGGCAAGGACACCTTGGTCAATGATATTTTTCCCAAGGTCATGGGTATGTTGCAGATGGATACCTTTACGTTTTGCACGAAATGTAAAATTGTCTGTGCCGACGAGCATCGCGTGGTCGCCTTTATGCAGGCTGACGGGCATGCATTAAATGGCATACGCTACAACCAAACCTATTGCCATATGTTTGGTTTTAGGGATGGCATGATTGCCGAGGTGTGGGAGTTTTTTGACTCAGTGCTTGCCGAGGAGGCGCTCAACAATAACGCCTTGAGCAAACCGACGATAGTACCGGCGCAGGCGTTTGATTTTTAGTCCTCGACGGCCTGCATTTGACGCTGGAAATCGAGAAGGTCGAAGTAATCTCGCCACTTGCATATCAGTTGCCCGCGCACTTCAAAGGTTCCCATCACCGGCAGGCTGAGGGCCTTGCCATTGGCAAAAATGAAGGTGTCAGTGCGCTCGGTCATGACAACTTGTTGGTTGCTCGCAACGTGATGTAGGACCCAATCAATCGCGCTAACGTACTCAAACGGAGCTATAAAGTCGCGCACGGCAGCCTTGCCATTTAGCATCGGCATGGGGATATTATGGTATTCGATATCCTCGGTGAGCAATTCCATCAGCGTGTCGAAGTCGCGTTGGTTCCAGCAGCTGATAAACTGTTTGACGATGTCGATCGGTTGTCGGTAGCTTATGTTGGAGGCTTGCATTGCGAGACCCTCAGGGCGTGGATAACACGCGGTTATGGTGACCAATTTGATTTTTAGCGTAGGTGGGTTGGTACGCGAAATATAGCACCCTAAATAGGTAGGGTGACGGTTGTAAACTTGTGGCGACGGTTGTGGCGAGCTAAGTTGTAGCCACATTCATCTTGCGCCTTTGATGGTTGATTGGACTACATACAAGAGGTAATTAATATGCAGGATATACAGCGAGCGATGGCCGGCAAGATGGCTATAGTAACGGGCGCGGCGAGTGGCATTGGCGCGGGAATAGCACGATTATTGGCTGCTCATGGTTGTCGTGTGGTGGTCGCCGATGTCGATCATGTAGGCGGTCGACGAACCGCTGAAGAACTCGGTAATAAGGGTTATTATTGTCACCTAGACGTCACCTCCGAGGATAGTTGGCAAGCGCTGGTTAGCGAGGTTAGCGGGCACTGGGGAGCGTTTGATATTTTGGTTAACAATGCCGGTATTGGCTCTGCCGAGTCGATCGAAGAGGTCTCGATAGATGTTTGGCAGCAGATTTTAGCGGTTAACGCCACGGGTGTTTTTCTTGGCTGTCGCTGCGCTATTCAGAGCATGAAAGAAACTGGTGGCGGCAGTATCATCAATATATCGTCGGCCCTTGGTTTGCGTCCACTGAGCAGCACACCGGCGTATGGCGCGAGCAAGGCCGCAGTAGTCAACCTGACTAAGACCACGGCGCTGCAGTGCGCCGAGAAGGGTTATCAGATACGTTGTAATGCCATCAATCCGGGCTTTATCATGACCCCGCTGTTAGAGAATGCCATGGCCGCAGCAGAGGATCCTGATGCGTTACTCAAGGGCTACAGTGACCTGCATCCAGTGGGTTGCGTTGGTACCATAAACGATGTTGCGCAGGCCGCGCTATTTTTGGCTGGCGACGAATCGCAGTTCATCACCGGTATCGCTCTGCCGGTGGATGGCGGCATGACCATTTAGCCGGGCTGCTGTGCTCTTTGAACAGAGTTCCGAGAGCACAGTTTTGGAGCTGGCTGGGTTAAAGCTTAACCATCAATTTACCCTGATTGGTGCCCTTGAAAAGCTTGAGAAAGGCTTCGGGAGTATTCTCTAGTCCGTCGACGATGTCTTCTCTGAACTTGACCTTGCCCTCTTTCACCCAATTGGCCATGATCGGAACGGAATTTTCGAAGTCAGCAAAGTAGTTGCTGATGAGAAAACCTTCAATGCGCGCGCTCTTGGCGAGGATTTGCCACATATTGTAAGGCCCCGGGATAGGTTCATCGGAGTTCAGTCCAGAAATCCGTCCGCAAAATATAATGCGTGCCTTCTGCGCTAGGTTGAGCAGCGTGGCATCGAGAATTTCGCCACCCACATTATCAAAGAAAATATTGACGCCGTCTGGGCAGCTCGCAGCAATAGCCGCCGCCATATCGTCAGTTTCTCGGTAGTTGATAGCCTCGTCGAATCCGAGGTCATTGACCAACCAATCGCACTTAGCTTGAGTGCCGGCCATTCCGACCACGCGGCAGCCTTTAATTTTGGCGATTTGGCCAACGATAGAACCTACTGCCCCTGCTGCAGTGCTGACTAAGACGGTTTCGCCCGCGACTGGTTTGCCGACGTCGAGCAGACCGTAATAGGCTGTCATGCCGACCGCGCCGACTACGCTAAGATGATTGCTGATTGGCAGGTCGAGGCTCATGTCCGCAGGAAACACATAGTCCTCGGGCGCTACCGAGAAGTCCGCCCAACCGCCCATACCCCAGACGGTATCGCCGACTGCATACTTGTCGCTCTTACTCTTCACCACCTCGCCGAGCACTGTGCACCAGACTGGATGGCCGAGGGGTATCGGTGGCAGATAGCTATCGCTATCGCTCATCCAATCGCGGATCGCCGGGTCCAGCGATAAATATTGGTTGCGGATAATCAGTTGTCCTTCGTCTATGTGGTCGAGAACTGCTTCGGTACGCAGTAAATCTGATTCTTTCAGAAGCCCCTCTGGGCGTCTGTTGAGTAGAATTTGCCGAGTTGAAAAAGTGGTCATGTACAGCCCTCTATTTTGTCACCAATTATGCATTTATTGTGATTGCATTCTAAGTGGTTCGTGGGTATTCTTCAATAAAAACAGTCACGACGGTTTTAATTTTGAAATGTCAGTTGCTGGCTGTTAGCCAAGCTACCGCGACGCACTCAAAAGCA
>JAPKCN010000120.1 GCA_028822945.1 Porticoccaceae bacterium
GAGCATCGCCCTTACAAGGCGAGGGTCACAGGTTCGATCCCTGTACCACCCACCATTACTACACGTATAAGAGCCCGTATTTTTTACGGGTTTTTTTTCGCCCTAAGAATATGACACAGCGACAGTAAACGCGTGTTTGAGGGGACATTATCGCCGGAAGTCTGTGACACCAAATTACCTGCAACAACACAACTGAACCAATCAGGTGCCTAGAGACTACCCTACAAAAAAGCTTTATAAGCGCATGCGGGTGGCTCTAAGAATGTAGTTTTAATAAACAGCCAATAACAATCCTGACGAAGGCAGATCAGCCCGACAGCTCAGGTCCAGCCGTATTGGTGCTGTTTAAAACCTATCTCAAGTACTCTGCTCACAGCTATGAAACGGCGGCAGATGAAATTCATAGGCCATTTGCATGGCATCCAGCATGGTCCATAAGATATCCAGTTTAAACTGTAAAATACTCAGTGCCTCTTCCTGCTGTTGCCTCGTGTTGAAGTACCCCAAGGTTATATCGAGCCCATGTTCGACATCCCGTCGAGCCTCGCTCAACCGCTTGCGAAAGTAGCTATAACCCTCTGCGTCGATCCATGGGTAGTGCTTGGGCCATTTTTCTAGGCGTCGCTGGTGAATTTGCGGTGCAAACAATTCAGTCAGGGAAGAGCACGCGGCTTCTTGCCAACTGGCTCGACGCGCAAAATTGATATAGGCGTCGCAAGCAAAGCGTACGCCCGGCAGCACATGTTGTTCGGAAAGTACCTCGTCTCGGCTTAAACCTACCGCCTCAGCTAACCGCAGCCAGGCCTCAATACCGCCCTCTTCGCTGTCGTAACCGTCGTGATCGAGAATGCGTTGCACCCATTCTTTGCGCACGCCTCGGTGTTTGCAGTTAGCAAGTATCGCAGCGTCTTTAATCGGAATAGTGGTCTGGTAATAGAACCGATTAGCAACCCAGCCACGAATTTGTTGCGGGCTACTTTGCCCACTATTCATAGCGACCTGATAAGGGTGGTGGATATGGTAAAAGCGCGTTTTATCACGCAGTTTTTGTTCAAATTCTGGTCTACTCCAAGCTTCGGACATGATGCTTTAACTCTCCTAAGAAGCTAGCTTTTTTGCATTCGATGGATTGCGAAATAACAGCGGAACGATCCGATCCTCAGCCATTTCGTCTTGTTTGGCCGCCGCAATGGCTTTCTTGATCAGGTGGTGCTCAGGGGATAGTTCACACACAGGATCAGTGGCATAGGCATTCCCGGTGAGCATAAAAGCCTGACAACGGCAACCGCCTAGATCTATTTCTTTTTCTGGGCAGCTAGCACAGGGCTCCTGCATCCAGTGGGTACCGCGAAAACCATTAAATAAATCGGCGTGACGCCAAATATCTTGCAAAGACGCATCGCGCACATTGGGAAATTCCAATCCGTCAATTACTTTAGCGCTTTGACAGGGAAGCACATCCCCCTCAGGCGTCACAGTAATAAACGTCGTGCCCCAGCCGTTACTGCACTTTTTAGGACGCTTTTCATAATAATCTGGGGCGACAAATAGCACCTTCATATTACCTTGATGCTGGTCGCGAAATCGGTTGGTGGCGGCCTCGGCCTCTTCTAACTGCGCTGAACTGGGCAGTAATTGGTCGCGATTATGAAGTGCCCATGCATAGTATTGAGTGTTAGCAAGCTCGACAAATTCAGCGCCGAGGTCCTCTGCCATCTGCAAAAACTCCGTAATTTGGTGCAGGTTGCGACGGTGTAAAACAAAATTGAGCCCTAGTGGAATACCTTGATCAATGACGTATCGGGCCATTGCCTGCTTGTGCTGAAAACTGTCGGTACCACCAAATAACGCGTTGGTTTCTTTATTACTACCCTGAAAGCTAATTTGAATGTGCTTAATGCCCGCCGCTTTGAATAAGCTAATTTTGTCGGTAGTCAGACCAATCGCAGAGGTAATTAAGTTGCAGTAAAAGCCCATCTTGTCGGCCGCCACGATAAGTTCTTCAAGGTCGCGCCTAACCAAGGGTTCGCCGCCGGAAAAACCAAGTTGCACGGCGCCCAGTTTGCGCGCCTCCCGCATGACGCGCAGCCACTCTTCGGTGCTCAACTCATGCTTGCGACTTGCCGGCAACTGCAATGGATTAGAACAATAAGGACACTGCAATGGACAGGCATAGGTCAGCTCCGCTAAAAGCCACATCGGGATATAGTGGTTGGTGCCCGTATCAGGCATGGCTTAATCCTCTACCGCTACAATCCAACTCTGAGATTGGGCATCGATCAGAAATTCCATTACATCGGCGGGCAATGATTCAGCATCGGGATAAGTCCGCTGAAGTCCAGCAATCACATCGATGCCATTCGTCGGGCTGGTGCAGCGGGTTAAGATTGCCACCGCTGTTTCGCTAAGTTTTACGAGACCCTCGGGGTATAGCAGCACATGACACTCCTGCGCATCTTCATACTGAAGTCGATAGTTTGGATTGAGTTGAAACTGATCGCTACTAATATCAAACATGCTGCAGTGCTCTTGGTTACTTTACACCTCTACAGGGTGATATCCATGCCATCAAAGGCAACTTCGACGCCTTCGTCTACAAGTTTCTTGCGCTGCTCCGAGTCCTCATCGAGAATTGGATTGGTGTTATTGATATGGATCAAAATCTTTCGTGGCCGATCCATTGGTCGCAACACCTCTAGCATACCATGTTCGCCCGATTGCGGAAGATGACCCATATCCGCGGCTTTTTTCTCGCCCAGACCAACACTTTCCATTTCGTTTTCAGACCAAAATGTGCCGTCTACTAATAGGCAGTCAGATGCACTCATAAGAACCCGCGTAGCGTCGGTTAGATCGCCAAGACCGGGGGCATAAAATAAGGTTTTCCCCGAATAGGTATCGGTAACTTGAACACCAATATTGTCGCCCACATGGGCGTCGTGGCGATGGGGTGAATACGGTGGGGCCTTACCTTTTACTGGAATCGCGGTGAATGCAAGACCATCTATTTCAGGAATAGTAAAAGCGCTACCATCTAGCGGAATAGGATGGCGATTAACACCACCGTTCCAATGCGTTAGCATCTTAAACAATGGAAACCCAGTCGTGAGATCTTCGTGCACCGCATCACTACAATAGATCTGGTGTGGGCAGCCCTCTCTTAACATCAGCAACCCAGTGGTATGATCGATTTGCGAATCCATAAACACGATGGCTTTTATAGCCGTGTCGCGAATACCACGACCGGGCTGTAGCGTCGGAAAGGCCGCCAATTGTGCAAGCAGATCGGGAGACGTATTGAACAGCACCCAGTTAACACCATCACCACTGAGGACAATCGAGGATTGAGTGCGAGCTTTTGCATTTATCGACCCAGTGCGGACTCCGTGACACATCCGGCAATTGCAGTTCCACTGCGGAAAGCCGCCACCGGCCGCAGCGCCTAAGACGTGAACAAACATTGTTTAACTCTCGACTGTGATCACTGGACGGTTGTCACTGGTAATTCTCTGCTAATCAATTTGTGACTATTTTTGATGAAAAAAAACGCCACAAACGCTGGCGTCTAATCTCTACGAACTCAAGCAACCTTGAGACAGAGAGCAACGGTCGCACATAGCGAACCGAGTCACAGGTTAATCACTCAAGAACTTAGCGGTTTACGAAATACATGGTAATTTCAAAACCGAGACGGATATTTTTGTAAGAAGGCTTAGTCCACATGACAATCTCCAATTCATTTACGGATTTACAGTAATATACACTGCGCAACATGCTTACAGCAATGCGAAGTTAGCAAATTTATGTGAACATTGCTACGCTTTTTGCGCAAAATATCGCTTTGTGAGTGGGCAAACTCCCGCCAGTCAACACACAATTCACCGATCGTTTTAGATTACTCGCAGATCTTGCGCGCGTTTACGCCAATAACGCTGGTGTCAGCACGAGAAGAATATAGCGTTATTTTTTTGTGCCTTGTTACTGCGCGAGGAATGGCTACTGGCTAGTGAGTGGCAGCTGAATACGGGCTGGGACCGGCAAAGATTTATATAAAAAATGGGCACTAGCAAGCGACTCAAGACTGCCTCGTGCGAGTTATTGATAGAAAAATACCTAACAGACAAATACTCGCGGCGATACCAAAACTCAACTGAATCGATTGCACCAGTGCCGGCAGGCTGGCAGTATCAAGCAGACGATCTCCGATAATCTGCGACATGGCAATGACTACCAGCAGCATACTACCCAACTGACCTAGCATGCGAGTGGTGGCAATGACACCAGATGCGCTGCCGTAATCTTTACTCATTACTGAACCCATCATGGCATTGGTATTTGCCGGAGAAAATACACCAAAGCCAATGCCGGTCATGGCCAACGCAGTGCAAACTGTGAGGATGTGACTGCCTGCAGTGAGGGTACTTAGCAAATACAAACCGCAAGCTGTCAAAGCCATACCCACCGAGGTGAGAAATCGCGCTTCAAACCGATCAGAGAGCCTCCCCGAAATCGGCGAGAATAACGCCATAGTTATCGGCTGAATCATCAGAATCAAACCCGCCTGCGAGGCACTGAGGGATCTAACGTGTTGAAGGTAGAGGCTAATGAGTACGATATTTGTATATGTGCCGGTGTACATAATAAATGACGCACCACAGCATCGAGTGAAAAAAGCGTTTGCTAAAAAAAGTGAAACATCACATATTGGATTTTGCACTGATCTGATATGACGTACAAAAAAGGCCAAACTAATTAGGCACAAAACCGCAAACGGTTGCCACTCCTGTGTCGACAGACCCGTGATACTGAAGCACAAGAAAAAAACCGTTGTGCTAAACAAACACGCACCGACTCTATCGAACTCAGATATGTCGCCCAACCATTCGTCTTTTACCCGCGTCAGACCTATATAAAGCACCAGCAGCGAGAGCGGGATATGGACCAAAAAATTGGCCCGCCAACCATATCCGTCAGTCACCATACCGCCCAGCAGCGTGCCCGCCGCTAGGCCTATATAAACCGACGACAGCACCAGGCCGATAGCTTGGCCGCGTTGGTTGTGAACAAATACAGACGAGATGATTGCTATCTGCGTGGCATAGAGCGATGCGGCGCTAACACCTTGCAAAAATCTACCGAAAAACAGCATTTCAGTATTCACCGCAAGAGCCGTAAAAACTGAAGACCCAATGACGCCTGCAGTGCCTAAGAGGAAGACCCGTTTACGACCATAAAGGTCGGCAATTCGACCAAAAATCAAAATAAACATGATGCCTGCCATTAGGTAAGCCATGGGTATCCAACTGAGCGTGACAGCCGTTAATGAAAAATGCGTACCGATAGCCGGTAACGCAACATTGCTTGCCGACAGCATCATGGGTGTACTGAAGGCGTTCAATGCCACCATAACAAGCACCGCTGCTTGCGTCGGCTGTAAAGTAGTCGCGTTAAAAATACCCGTGCACCCGTCGTTTTATGGACCAGACGATAGCATAAGCCCAAGTAAGCTGTAACAATCAATCAGTTTTGCAGCTCCGGGCACGGGGGCATAAGTTGAACTCATCGTTCTCGACATTTGATTGAGCCAAAACGGCTAGAAAGCCCGAGACAATGCCCAAATAAGTGACCATGAATTTATGCCTGGCAACCTTTATCCAATGTCTAGCCTTCGTTTGAGTGCTCCGATGATGTTGATCCTTCCAAAAAAAATGAGCATAGGCCTCGCGTTTAAAGGCAAAACAGGTCATGCCAAGGTTGGCAGTTTGCCCGAGATATACAGAAGACGCCATGCTAGGCCAGTCGATTCCAAAAGCCATAGCGCGAATGTTCTGATGGTGCCGCACAGGAAAATGCATCGACCAATCTTAGGCGTAAGATAAATGACGTGACTTCCTAGGTGAAACTGATTGAGTTAGCCCAAGAAATATATATAATGTGCGCCAAGTCGGAGCCACCAAGCCATGCAAGCATTGGTAGATAAAATAGGTAGACTCGGGCGTTACTGGAGCATAGCTAGATCGACGCAGTGTAATTGCGGAAGCAGTGCTGTTTATTGTTAGCCACTCCTCTTAAGTTATCGAGGAATACAGGTTAGACTCGCTTAAAGCTCAATAGTGCAAAGTATACGGACCGGTAGTTCAGCTGGTTAGAATGCCGGCCTGTCACGCCGGAGGTCG
>JAPKCN010000298.1 GCA_028822945.1 Porticoccaceae bacterium
AGTCACCGTATGGTTAAACCTTAACGAAGACAGTACCGAAGCACTTGCGGAGCTGTCTGCGCGTCTCGACCAAATACGTTTTGAACTTCCTCGTGACGCCTATGATCCGGCGATCGAGGTGACTCGAGCCGACCGGCCTAATGCCGGCTTCTATCTGCCGGTATTGTTAGATAACGGGATGGGTCGAGCAGCTGCGACGGATTATTTGAGTCGTCGAGTAACGTCATTGCTCGGCGCCATCCCTGGGGTCCAAAAAGTTGGTATTCTTGGCGGCCGCTATCCCGCGATGCGTGTGTGGCTGAATCCTGACGCAATGCAAGCTTATAACCTTAGCTCTGCAGACGTCGAGTCTGCATTGCGAGTCAACAATGTCATAGCGACTATGGGTCGCACTGAGAACGCTAGTCAGCGCATCGATCTGTTGGCCAATACATCGCTTAAAACGATATCTGATTTTAACGACTTAGTCGTGCGCGAGAATGCCGCGGGCGTTATTCGATTGAAGGACTTAGCTCGGGTTGAACTGGGTGAAGAGGAGGGCACTACCAACGGTAGATTTAGTCAAGACATGAGTTTGTTTATAACAGTTTGGCCGTTGCCCGGGGCCAACGAAATTGAAATTGCTGATCGATTGTATATTGAGCTCGAGAGTATCAACGAGTTTCTTCCGGACGGTATGAGTATAGATGAAGGCTACGATATTACGCTTTACATGCGCAGTGCTCTAAAGGAAATTTTCATTACATTGGCGGAAACGATTCTGTTGGTGGGGCTGGTGGTGGTTGCGTTTATGGGCTCGGTTAGAACGGCCTTGGTACCACTAGTGACCATTCCTATATCGCTTTTTGGAACATTGGCGGTGATATCGTTAATGGGTTTTTCACTCAATTTGCTGACCGTTTTGGCAATTGTCCTGTCGGTTGGATTAGTGGTTGATGACTCCATCGTGGTGGTTGAAAACGTCGCGCGTTTTATGCGCGAGGGGGCGAGTCGCTCGGAGGCTGCACTTCGCAGTTCGCGGCAGTTATTGTCCCCGATTGTGGCCATGACGGTTACTTTGGCTGCTGTGTACGCGCCGATTGGGTTTTTATCTGGTTTGACCGGTATCTTGTTCCAAGAGTTCGCTTTTACGCTGGCGGTGGCAGTATTGATCTCTGGCCTAGTGGCAGTCACTCTGTCGCCTATTATGAGTGCCTATGCGTGTCCCCAAGATGGGGAAGAGAGCGCCTTAACATTGCGTGTTAATGGGCTATTTGATCGGATCAGAGAGTACTACCGCAGATGTTTAAACGCAACCTTGGCACACTCGGCAAAGGTTGCAGTGGTTAGTCTATTTTGTATGTTCTTAATAGTGCCATTTTATTTTTTTTCCAAACAAGAGCTAGCGCCAATAGAGGATACTGGCACGATTATCGTAATTACTTCTGGGCCACCCGAGGCATCTTTGGATTATACCACTGGGCATATGTCTGAGGTGGTAGATGCCATGGCGGAGTTACCAGGGCGCAGACACATGTGGCAGGTCGTTATGCCGTCAGGTGGTTTTGCCGGGCAGA
>JAPKCN010000121.1 GCA_028822945.1 Porticoccaceae bacterium
CACTTCTCTAAAAGAAACAACAAAAGTTAAGGCGACAGAAACACAAGTAGTTGACTTGCCGACCGCGACATTTTATGGTTTCTGTCAATCAATTTACCATGGGCTAAGCCGTATATGGATATTGGAGTTGCGATAAAAGATCTCGGCACATACGACATTGCGCCGCTCAAAGATGCCATTCTACAACTCTCGGAGGAGAGTTGGCAGCACAACACCTTTCGCCAGCTCGAGTACGAGGTGCACCAGCAAACGCAGTCTATGGTCATGATTTTTACCGACGGCTCTGGGTGGCCGGACATCGAGGTTACTCGAGAGCCGGGTTGGGAGCTGTTGTCAGATGTTGCGGTGCCACTGATGGATGAAATTCTCAAGGATCACTACCCGCCAGGCGGACGCATTATCCGCGCCATGGCGGCACGCCTTCAAGCCGGTGGTGTAATTATGCCTCACCGCGATCAACACCCGTCGTTTCATCATGGACATCGAATCCACATTCCGATATATACCAACTCTCGCGTGCGCTTTATGATTGCCGGCAGACCCTACCGCTTTGAGGTCGGGCGCGTCTATGAAATCAATAACCAGCAGCAACACAGTGTCATGAATAAGGGTTCCGAAGGGCGTATCAATTTTATCTTCGACTACGTGCCGCCGAGTGACGGGTCTTAGTCTAGCTCTCAAATATGTTGAGATAAATCTATCCACAATAATATGGTTTTCGGCTGATATAGCGGCCAATGCAGATTCCACTGCACATAGTGAAAAGGCGTTGCGCCGTCAGTAAAAGTAATATCAAGGTTGTCGCTAACCCGGTTAACAATGTCGAATTGTGAAGAGATTAGCATTGTATTTAAGCAAGTTTGCAGGGTAATCTAAGCTCTAATTAAGGGTGCTGTTAGAGCCTCGACATCGATTTCACATCGGGCTTGATAACGCCCCATGCTGTAGCTGTAACACTGGTATTCGAGAATGAAAAAACACGACGTGATTGTTATCGGTGCTGGACACAACGGTCTGACCAATGCGGCTTTTCTCGCCAAGGCAGGTTTGGACGTAGTGGTGTTGGAAAAAAATAGCTACGTAGGTGGCGCCACTGCCAGTTTGGAATTGCACGAGGGCTGGATATACTCTAATTGCTCTTACGTCTGTAGTCTTTTCCGGCCAGAAATTTATCAGGCCCTAGACCTCGGCCGGCATGGTCTCGAGGTTGTGCCCCTGCAGGGCAGTGTTTCGATGATGCAAAACGGCGATCACTTTGGCAGCTATCACCAGCCGGAAATTAGGCGCCGCGAGATGATGCGCCATTCAAAGCGCGATGCCGATGCGGCTATTCGCTTTGACGCAGATCTAATGAAATGGTGCCGCCTAATTCGCGCATTTCTGTTGCGTACACCGCCCGATCCGGCGTCATTTAAGATTCGCGATGCTATGGAATTCGCCTATCTACTGAAGCGTTTTCACAGCCTGAGCGAGAGCCAGTTATATGAGTTTATTCGCTTTTTTACCATGTCGATTGCAGAGTACTTAGAACAGTATTTTGAAAGTGATATTGTTCTGGCTCATTTTTCTGGTGGTAGCATAATCGGCACCGGGTTGGGGGTATATTCTCCCGGCACTGCGTATGTGCTATTGCATCATGCTATGGGCGATATAGATGGCAACGTCGGTTCCTGGGGTTTTGCCCGCGGCGGGATGGGCTCAGTATCCAAGGCCATTGCGTCCTCGTTGCGAAGTTACGGCGGTGAAGTACGCACCGAGGCCGAGGTCGCCACTATTAACGTGGCTGGGGGTCGCGCAAACGGTGTTATGTTGGCGTCTGGCGAGCAGATCAGCGCTAAGGTAGTGGTATCCAATCTAGATGCCAAGCGTACCTTTTTACAGGTTATGAAGCCCGCCGATGTGCCGGATAAACTTTTGCATCGCGCTCGTAATTTCAAAATGCGCGGCTCTTCAGGTAAGGTCAATATTGCCCTCGATGGCATGCCAGACTTTCCGGGTTTGCCGAGTGGTTCGCCCCTGACGCTCGGCCACATGCATTTTACCGATAGCCTCGAGCGCCTCGAGCGCGCCTATGACGATTGGAAAGACTGTCGCTGGTCTGCGGATCCTTATGTCGATATGGTGATTCCGACCCAGTACGATCCCAGTATGGCGCCGCCTGGCAAGCACATGATGTCGATTTTTGTGCAGTACTGCCCGGTCGAGGTCGAGGGGGGTTGGACGGACGCCGAGCGCGATGCCTTTGGCGCATCGGTGATCGATCAAATAAGCGACTACAGTCCAAACTTTAAAGATCTGCTTCTGCATACCGAAATTCGCACCCCGCGTGAACTTGAGGCCGAAGTCGGTCTCACCGAGGGCAATATATTTCAAGGCGAGTTGACGCTCGATCAACTGATGTTCAATCGCCCATTTCCCGGTTATGCCCAGTATCGTGGGCCGGTCAAAAATATGTATATGTGCAGCTCTTCGAACCATCCCGGGGGCGGAGTTATGGGTGCTCCCGGGGCTAATTCGGCACGCGAAATACTGCGCGATTTAGGCAGGAAAGACACCACACCGGAGGACTTTGAAGATGACTAAGACAGGCTTCGTAGGCGCGTCGAAATCCGTATTGGTCGTCGGCGGTGGCCACAACGGTCTTGTCTGTGCCAGTTATCTTGCCAGGGCCGGCTACCGAGTGGACATTCTCGAGGCGCGCTCTGCTATGGGGGGCGGGGCGGCCAGCAGTGATTTTGCCGAGGGCTACAGGGTGTCTGGATTAGCCCATATTTTGCACTCACTGAGTCCGCAGGTGCGCAGTGACTTGCAACTCGATGCAGCCGGTTTGGAGACTGGAGACAGTATCGACACTATCGCTTTAGATAAGGCGGGCCAGCATATTACCCTAGGAATCGATACACTCGCCGGCGGCGACCTATCTGCGGATGATATCGAGGCCTATGGGCGTTTCAAGCGGGAGTTTATTGGCTATGCCAAGGCTCTCGAACCGCTGATGATGAACAAACCGCCACGGCTCAAAGACATGGATCGACGGGATAAGTTGACGTTGGCCAAGCTCGGCTGGCAATTGCGTTTTGGTCTTGGCAAGGACTCTATGCGCGAATTCTTGCGGATTGGCGGTATTAATATCTACGACGTCCTCAACGAGGTATTCGATAGCCCACTACTAAAAGGAGCGATTGCGCTAGATGCGGTTATGGGTCAGCACATGGGGCCGCGCACACCGAACACAGTACTGACTTATTTACATCGGCTTTGGGGAGAGACCCACAGTCGACCGAGTCTGCCGAGTGGTGGTATGGGCAGCATTGCTAAAGCACTCGAGCGCGCCGCTGCGAACGCTGGTGTGAGTATGCGCACCGCCGCTAAAGTGCAGCGTATTTTAGTTGTCGATGGCGCCGCTGTGGGCGTCGAGTTGGAGTCTGGTGAGCAGTTGCATGCCGATATAGTAATTTCTAACGCCGATGCAAAAACCACGTTTTTAAAGCTTGTCGACAGCAGTGAATTTGATGCTATGTTTGTGCATCGGGTTAATTCGATACGCGCTAACGGCGATGTCGCTAAAGTTCATTTGGCGCTCGACGGCTTGCCTAAGATTGTTGGTCTGTCGGTTGAGCAGTTGTCTCAGCGCTTAATCATTGCCCCCAATATGCGCTATGTCGAACACGCTTTTAACCATTCTAAGTACGCCGAGTTCTCTGAAAACCCGTTATTGGAAATCACTATCCCAAGCATTGCCGATTCGTCGCTTGCTCCCCCTGGCCATCATGTCATGTCGATATCTGCGAGCTTTGCGCCCTATGCCCTAAAGCTCGGCTGGGAGACCCAGCGGGACGCTTTTATGCAGCGAGTGATCGCTGTAATCGAGCAATATGCGCCGGGTTTTGGCGCTCAGATTATCGCCCGAGAAATTTTGACGCCGGTAGATATCGAAACGCAGTACCATTTATCTGGAGGTCACTGGCACCACGGTGAAATGGCTATCGATCAGTTGTTTATGCTGCGTCCAGTGTACGGCGCAGCGCAGTATGACACGCCAATCGAGGGCTTGTATTTGTGCGGTGCGGCGGCCCATCCGGGTGGTGGTTTGACAGGACTGCCCGGGCGCAATGCGGCACAGCGAGTCATGCGTGCAACCGAGTGGAGGCCATAATGTCGAAACCGCCACCCAACGCAGATTTAACGCCGTTGCCGGATTACCGGCAGGTACTGCAACCGTCGCCATTTCATACGCGACTGGTGGAGCATTGCCCCTTACAAAACTGGATGTCATGGAATGGCTATCAGACACCCCGAGTTTGTGATGTGTTGGCCTCTGAGTACTTTGCAATCCGCAGTACTTGCAGTGTCATGGACCTGACGCCGATGGAAAAGTACCGTATTGCTGGGCCGGATGCATTGAAGTTTCTCAATCGTTTGGTGACGCGAGATGTGGGTGATTTGAAGGCGGGTCGCGTCACCTACGTGGTCTGGTGCAATGACGAGGGCAAGGTACTCGACGATGGCACTCTGTTCCATCTTCGAGCTGGCGAGTACCGACTTTGCGCGCAACATCATCAACTCGATTGGCTATTGCTATCAAGTATCGGGATGGATGTCAGTATTCAAGCGGAAACTCATCAAGTGGCGGCGCTATCGGTGCAGGGTCCGACCTCCTATGCGCTGCTGACGGCTGCGGGTGTGGTCGGACTAGATCAGTTGAAACCGTTTGGGATACTTCATACGCGTTTACGAGTTTTTGACCTGATGATCTCTCGTACCGGTTTCACCGGTGACCTAGGTTATGAACTTTGGGTTGAGCCCGCGGCTGCATTATCGCTATGGGATGCGCTGTTTGCGCCAGCGCAGCAGGGGCTCTTTGATGTCCGTGTGATAGGCCTATCGGCGCTCGAAATGGCGCGCATCGAAGCTGGTTTTATTGTGCCTGGCGACGATTTTAACACCGCCGAAACGACCGTGCGGGCCGATCACGATCGCTCGCCCTTTGAGCTGGGTTTGGATTGGTTGGTAAATTTTGACAAACCGCATTTTACCGGTAAACGCGCGTTATTGCGCGAGCGTGCTCGGCCCGTTATGCGGCGTTTAGTTAAATTACGGGTGTCGGGGAATAAACCGCCGATGGATTCATTTCTCTACGACGCAGAACATGGTCGGCGCATTGGCACGGTAAAATCTCAAAGTTGGTCGCCGATTTTAAAGAGCAATGTCTGTCTCGCCGATGTCGGGTATAGCAATGGCCTCGTGCCCTCTCAGATATGGGCAGAGATATATTATCAAAAGGAATTGGAGTGGCGGGCTACTTGGGCAGAATGCTTCATGTCGGAGAAACCTTTCTGGGCGCATCCTCGGCGCTTGAAAACACCGCCGAGGAATTTTTAGGAGGATGCAGTGTGTTGACTGGTAGATGCGAATGCGCGAGAGTGAAGTATTTAGTAGAGGGTAATATCCACGATTTTAGTCACTGTCATTGCAGTCAGTGTCGACGCTTACACGGCGCCGCCTTTGCATCGTTTGCCGGGGTCGCTAAGAGCGACTTTAGTTACTTGTCTGGGGAGGGGGAGCTCTCCAGCTACGCCTCCTCAGACAGTCACAGTAGGGTCTTTTGTAGCCATTGCGGCTCCAACATTCTGGTCGCTATGACTGCCGAGCCCGATGATCTCTACTTAGCCATGGGTACCATGGATGGCGATCCCCAATGCCCGCCGGATTATCATATTTTTGTCGGTTCGAAGGCTGCATGGCACAGATTTGACGATCGGGCACCGCGCTATGAGGGTGACTTCGAAGATACGCCAGGGTGATTGACACGGTGGTCGGCAAACTGAGTAATTCTTTTATGCAAGAGCGCCAGCTACTCAAGCTGGTGGTCTACTCCCTACTGCTGATAAATTTCGCCCTCTACATCAGAAATGACTGGGTAATCTCTGGCCATACATTAAGCGTCACAAGTACCTTGTTAGATTGGACGCGAGCTTTTGCGGTGACCATCGATGAAAGTGCATGGATTATGTTACTAATTTTGTTTGAGATGGAGACCTATCTGCTGGCCGACAATGCATTATCTAGAAAGCAGTCAATGTGCATGCAATTGGTGCGTATTGTC
>JAPKCN010000122.1 GCA_028822945.1 Porticoccaceae bacterium
CGCACCCTGGCAGTCAAAGACGCGTCAAATATTTTTTACTGCGCCGAAAACAAGGAACGCGAAAAACACACTGATAACCCCACTGGCACAATTGCGAATTGGGGTATGGGGCTGAAAAATAGTCGCGCCATCAGTGCTGAAACGGCAAATTTAACAACAGCTGACGTCTCGAAGCTAAGCCTAAAATGGGCCTTTGCGTACCCGGGAGCAACACGCGCCCGATCACAGCCGATTGCCAGTCGGGGCGATCTATTCGTCGGCAGTCAAGACGGCACTATTTTTGCTCTAGATCTTGCTAGCGGTTGCGCTCACTGGACTTTTAAAGCGGATACCGAAGTGCGCCATGCACTCTCGCTTAGCAAAGCCAATAGTGATCACCCGGAGCGTTTATTTTTTGGTGATTTTAACGGCGCAGTCTATGCAATAGACAGAGCGAATGGCAGTTTGGTCTGGAAGACAACGGTTAATGACCACCCAGACACCACCATTACTGGTAGCCCCAAACTTCATGGTGACAGACTTTACGTGCCGCTGTCGTCACGGGAGTGGGCGTCCGCCGCCAATCCGGCCTATGCCTGCTGTACTTTCCGCGGCGGTGTGATAGCGCTCAATATTGTCAACGGGACTCGGGTATGGGCTGCCTACAGCGTAAAAAAGCCAGAACCCACAGGCGCTAAAAATACCCTTGGAGTCGAGCTGATGGCGCCATCTGGTGCGCCGGTATGGAACAGCCCGACTATTGATGTAAAACGCAATCGCCTGTACGTCGGGACCGGAGAAAATTATTCGTCACCCGCCTCGAAAACCAGCGATGCAGTGTTAGCCATTGATCTCGATGACGGCCAGATATTGTGGTCTTATCAAGCACTTAGCAATGATGCTTGGAACATGGCATGTTTTGTCGGCGGATTGCGAGGTAATTGTCCGGTGGAGAATGGCCCAGATCTAGATATTGGAGCCTCGGTGATCCTGCATCGGCTATCCTCGGGCCGAGATATTTTACTCGCGGGTCAGAAATCCGGATATGTCTTTGCGCTCGATCCTGAGCATGACGGGAAATTATTGTGGAAGACAAAAATCGGTATTGGTGGCTTTGCGGGCGGTGTCCATTGGGGTATGACAGCAATGGCAGACACCCTTTATGCGGCAATTGCAGATACCGACTTTGGCTTCGAACCGATCTGGAAGGGCACTCCCGGACTTTATGCAATTGACGCCGCAAGTGGCGACGTCAATTGGTATAGCGCGGCTGAAGACCGCTGCCCAAAAGACACGCGACCAGCGTGCGATCAGGGCTTATCGGCTGCTATCACGTCAATCCCAGGCGTAGTTTTTGCCGGTGCGTTTGACGGCTTTATCCGCGCTTATCGTCAAACCGATGGTAAAGTGATCTGGGAATACCCAACCAACCAGACGTTTACCACGGTATCTGGAGACACCGCTCATGGCGGTTCGATTGAGTCTGATGGGCCGATAGTCGTAGACGGTACCGTGCTAGTAAATTCTGGATATTCGTTCGGTTCGCGGATGCCAGGCAATGTCCTACTTGCTTTTTCAATCGCAGGTGAGTTGTCCGATAATTCAATACTCGGCAAATAGCATCAATAAAAACTCCTAACAGGAAAATCAATATGGCGTCCAAAAATAGTAAGTCTAATGCACCCATGAGTGAGGCAGAAATGCTCGCCAGTTATCGTGTTATGAAAACTATTCGCGAATTCGAGTGGCGTATGATCAAAGAGTTTGAAGCGGGTAACATCCCCGGCTTTATCCACAGTTACGATGGCCAAGAAGCCATCGCAACTGGAGTCTGCAGGAACCTGACGGACAGTGATTTTATTGGTAGTACCCATCGCGGCCACGGACACTGTATCGCCAAAGGATGCGCAGTGCCCGATATGATGAAAGAAATCATGGCGCGCTCTACCGGGCTTTGCAACGGCAAGGGAGGATCGATGCACATAGCTGACTTTAGCAAAGGTATGCTTGGCGCAAATGCCATCGTTGGCGGTGCGCCACCCCTTTGTGTCGGCGCCGCACTCACCGCGAAAAGTAAAAATACAGGTGCTGTCTCGGTATCTTTTACTGGCGACGGTGCGTCCAACCAGGGTACCGTATTCGAGTCTATGAATCTAGCCGTGGTGCTCCAGTTGCCGGCGATATTTGTTTACGAAAATAACGGATATGGAGAGGCTACGAGTGCCGCCTACGCTGTCGGCTCCAAGGATATCGCTGGGCGTGCAGCTGCCTTCGGGATGCCAGCGGTGAAGGTCGATGGTGCAGATTTTTTTGCCGTTCATGCAGTTGCTAAAGAGGCGGTAGATCGCGGTCGGAATGGTGGGGGGCCAACCGCTATAGAAGCGAGCATCACACGTTTTGGAGGTCATTTTGTCGGTGATCCGCAACTCTATCGAGTCGATGGCGAAGTCGAAACCTACCGCGAAGAACTCAATTGCTTGAAAAATTTCATTGACCGAGTCTGCACTGAAAAATGGCTCACGCTCAAGTCCTTAAAGATCATCGACAGCGAGATTCTTAAGCTCCTTGACGCTGCGGTAATCGGCGCCTTGGCGGCGCCACACCCTAAACCTGAAGATCTTTTTGAGAACGTCTACAAATCCTACTAGGAGTTAACTATGCCGATTAAAACTATTCGCGAGGTCATTGGCGAAACCCTTAGCGCCGAAATGCGTCGCGACCACGATGTGTTTCTAATGGGCGAGGACGTCGCCGGCGGTGCCGGATGTTCCGGCGAGGACGATGCCTTTGGCGGTGCCTTTGGTACTTATAAAGGTATGGTAGGAGAGTTTGGTCGCGGTCGCGTAATCGACACTCCCATTAGCGAATCCGCCTTTATCGGGGCAGCAGGCGGCGCCGCAGCGACTGGTATGCGTCCAGTTGTTGATCTTATGTTCGTCGATTTCATCGGCGTATGCTTTGACCAAATATTTAATCAAATGGCTAAATTTCGCTATATGTTCGGCGGTAAATCAGAGGCCCCAGTCGTCATTCTAGCGATGGTTGGAGCGGGCCTTCGAGCAGGAGCCCAACACTCGCAAATGCTGCACCCAATGTTAACCGCAGTGCCAGGCTTAAAGGTGGTCATGCCATCTAATGCGTACGATACCAAAGGCCTGCTAACCAGCGCTATCCGAGACAACGACCCAGTAATTGTTTTACTACATAAACTGTTGTTTGAAGCCAGTTGTGAAGTGCCAGACGAAGATTATCAAATTCCCTTTGGCGAGGCGGCTTTTACCCGTCAAGGAAATGATGTAACGATTGTTGCACTCTCGTCAATGGTGCACAAAGCCAACGCTGTGGCCGATAAGCTGGCGGCTCAAGGTATCGCAGCAGATGTTATAGACCCGCGAACTACATCGCCGCTCGACGAAGAAGCGATTTTAGAGAGTGTAGAGGTAAGTGGGCGATTAGTGGTTGTCGACGAGGCTAATGAGCGCTGTAGCCTGGCCGCTGACATTTCGAGCTTGGTTGCCGACCGTGGATTCTCGTCGCTTCGTAGCGGTATTAAAAAAGTTACTGCACCGCATACGCCGGTGCCTTTTGCGCCTGTGCTCGAAGATCAATATATACCTAGTGAAGCAGATATTGAGGCGGCGGTAATGGCAGTCTTAAAGCCATAAAAAGCTTGACAACGTGGCGCTCTAAGCTCTATATTTGAATAATATTCAAATATAGAGCTTACGTTTTGTCAACGCTTTATTTGAGTTTTAATGTAAACCAAATCCGCATAAACAGCAGTAGTAATATTAATAAATATTTACCGCGCAACGAAAGAACTGGCTGTTAGCTGTCTTCCGTTAATGCGCTTTATGGAGTGTGCGATTGCAGAATTTTAATTTTACCCCGCTCGAGATGCCTCATGGGGTGGCCGATCTAAGAGATCAAGTACGAGAATTTTTAGATACCGAATTGGCAGAGTTGAAGGCTGTGGACAAAGCGCAATCATGGGCAGGATACAGTGCAGACTTTAGTCGCAAACTAGCAGCAAAAGGTTGGGTAGGTATGACTTGGCCAAAAGCTCTTGGCGGCAGTGACGCATCGGCACTCCACCGTTATGTAGTGATCGAAGAACTACTCGCAGCAGGTGCGCCTGTAGCAGCCCACTGGATCGCTGATAGACAGAGCGGCACTCTGATGATTCGCTACGCGTCAGAGATGGTGCAACAGCGGTTCTTACCTGCGATGGCGCGTGGTGAAATGTATTTTTGTATCGGCATGAGTGAGCCTAATTCTGGTTCCGATCTTGCGTCGATAAAAACGAATGCCCGGCGCGTCGACGGCGGGTGGGTAATAAATGGCTCAAAACTTTGGACAACCAATGCTCACCGTTCGCAAATGATGATTGCGCTGGTTCGAACCGCCCCACAAGGTGAGGCTCGACACGCGGGATTGAGCCAATTTATTATAGATTTAACTAGCAATGGTGTTCGCATAAACTCAATAGCTGATCATCTCGGCGCACGCCATTTTGGTGAAATATTTTTTGATAATGTATTCGTTGGCGATGAGATGTTGCTGGGTGCTGAAGGCGACGGCTGGAATCAAGTCAACTCAGAACTGGCGCTCGAGCGTAGCGGCCCCGAAAGATATCTGAGTAGTTATCGTCTTTTTGCGGAGTTACTTGATTGTCTAGATGAGCAATGCGATGACATAACGACTAATACGATTGGTGAAATAACTGCTGATTTGTGGACACTTAGGCAAATGTCGATGTCGATCGCTGGGCAACTCGCGGATGGTAGCGAACCCGCGCTAGAGGCGTCTATGGTGAAAGACTTGGGCGCTTGTTTTGAGCAAAACTTACCACATACTGTGCAGGCAGGCCTTGGAGCGAGTATTCCGTTAAATCGGGAAAACGATCTAAACGAAACGCTGAGCTATTTGTTGATGGCATCGCCATCATTCTCTTTACGAGGTGGCACACGGGAAATACTCCGCGGAATTATTGCTAGAGGCTTAGGATTAAAATGACACCACAACAGCAGTTACTCGAAGACACCGTTAGTGGGCTGTTTGCTAAAATAGTGGACTCCATGGTGAGTGAGTCACCAACAGTTGAGCTCGATGTAGCCTGGCAACAGTTGCAGCAGCTCGGCATAGACAATTTATTTTTAACAGAAGAAGAGGGTGGTTTTTCTGGCACGTGGCAAGATGCCAGAATTGTCTTCTACTACACTGGCCGCAACGCGCTTGGGCTTCCTATCTGTGAAACTATTATTGCCAAAAAGTTACTGTTGGAGGCGTGTGTTAGTATGCCTACTGGACCATTGACTATCGCCCCTGGTGACAACCTGTCGCTAGAAAGATGCCCAACCAGCGGAGAGTACCTAATTTCCGGGAGACTCGCGTCAGTCCCGTGGGGGAGAGCTTGTGAGTGTGTTATCACTGCATGTTCTCACGATGGTGTCGATTACCTGCTCGCGCTAAACTGTGATGAGAGTAATTATAACGGTGGCAGAGCCAATGAAGCTGGTGAGCCACGCGACAACCTCGATTTTAAACAGGCTAAAATCGTTGGTATGGCTGCTTTAGACGGCGCGCCGCAGCGGCTCTTTAGAGCTGGAGCTTTAATGCGAACGGCGCAAATGGCCGGCGCGCTCGATGCGGCGCTTCAAATGGCAGTAGACCACGTCAAGGGACGCGAGCAATTTGGTCGCCCGCTGGCAAAATTTCAAGCGATTCAACAACAACTGGCGATATTGGCGGAGGAATGTGCTGCAGTCAATTGTGCCGCACAAGCGGCTGCATTAGCCGAAGACTTTGGCGACAGCGGCTTCGAAGTTGCAGCAGCAAAACTTCGTGCCAACCGGTCGGTCGGGTCTGCTACATCAATCGCTCATCAGGTGCATGGTGCGATCGGCGTGACGCGCGAATACCTCCTTCACCGCTTTACTCAGCGGCTTTGGGCTTGGCGCTCAGACTTTGGCAACGATCGTTTTTGGGCGCAGAATTTAGGTCGTCAGGTTCTGGCGATGAAAAAAGTCGGGTTGTGGGCGCACATGACCGCCCTTAGCGATAAGCACATAAAATAACAAA
>JAPKCN010000299.1 GCA_028822945.1 Porticoccaceae bacterium
GGAGATACTATTGCGCTGATTATGGAGAATCGTATTGAAATGCTTGCCTACGCGGTGGCGATGCAAAAAATAGGGGTCATTACAGCTTTTATAAATCCGGCTCTTGGTGGCACACAATTGGCGCACTGCTTAACTACGGCGAAAGCTGTTAAATGTATAGTCGGCGAGGAAGTTTTTGCCAATTTAGATGCTATTCGTTGCGATATCTCGCTGTCTAGTGAAGATCTGTTGTGGGTTGCCGATCTGGGCTCTGCGTCCGCACCCGACGGTTTAGTCGACCACTTGAGTGGACTGGAAAACTATTCCTCTGCAAATCATACTGAGACGCGCAATATACTAGCTGGTGATACCGCATTTTATATATTTACCTCGGGCACCACGGGGCTGCCCAAAGCGGCAAAAATAACCCACCGACGCTGGATATCAGGGGCTTATCCGTATAGCAAGATCGGCTGCAGAGCAAAATCTAGCGATCGATTTTATATTTGTTTGCCGCTCTATCATGCGACGGGTTTTATCTGCGGGGTAGGGAGTTGTTTTTATTCTGGCGCATCAATATTTTTACGCCGCAAGTTTTCCGCGTCGGCGTTTTGGGCTGATGTACAGCGCTACAAAATCACTAATTTCATCTATGTTGGAGAGCTCTGTCGCTACCTTTTAGCGCAGCCACCGTGTCCCGACGAGTGTAATAACAGTCTTGATCGTATTTTTGGCAATGGCCTTCGTCCAGATATCTGGATGGAGTTCAAGAAACGCTTTGGGATAGACCGAATCTGCGAGTTCTATGGCTCCAGTGAAGGCAATATTGGGTTTGTTAATGGGCTCAATAAAGACCGCACCATGGGCACATGTGCCGCCAATATTATGTTGGTGCAGTACGATATAGATGCCGACAAAATAGTGCGTGATATCGACGGTAAGGTGGTCGAGGTCGCTGCGGGGGAGCCTGGCTTGCTTTTGGGTGAGATCGACGATCGGTACAAGTTTGATGGGTACACCAGTAAAAGTGCCTCTGAGTCTAAAATTCTTCACGATTTAGCAAAACCGGGCGATGCTTGGTTTAATACTGGCGACCTGATCCGGCAGGTCGATGTGGGGTTCGCTATGGGACTGGCACATTACCAATTTGTTGATCGTATTGGTGATACGTTTCGTTGGCGCTCGGAAAATGTTGCTACTAATGAAGTTGGCGAAATTCTGAATGCCAACCACCAGGTTGAAATGGCTAATGTGTATGGTGTTGATATTCCGGCGGCCGATGGTAAGGCCGGGATGGTGTCGCTGGTGCTTAAAGACGATAGCCTATTTGATGTCGAAGAGTTTGCCGCTTATGTCACCCGCACATTGCCTGTTTATGCTCAGCCGGTATTTGTGCGTATTCAACGCGAAGTGTCGACTACTGGCACGTTTAAGTTGCTCAAGGGCGACTTACGTAAGCAGGCTTATCACATTAATCAGGTCAGTGACGAACTCTATTACATGCCGGCCCGTGAGCGGCAGTATCATAAACTGGATGATTGCGCCTATCAGT
>JAPKCN010000300.1 GCA_028822945.1 Porticoccaceae bacterium
CAATGAATTGGCGCACTCGGCAGGATTCGAACCTGCGACCGCTCGGTTCGTAGCCGAGTACTCTATCCAGCTGAGCTACGAGTGCGTAATCTCTCTCTAAGAGCCACATACTATAGGTTACGACAACTTTCTAGTCAATATGTTAACCCTTGATCGGCGCGCTTTATGTCGCTTTGCTAGGTTTTAAATGTGCCTTTGACTAATCTATTAAATTGGTTTTGTTTGAATCACTGTGGGGCGTTATTTTAGCTCGATCCAAAGGTGCGCAGCGCGGGCTAAGATTTCGCCTGTGGCATTCGCTGTGCTCGCCAAAACAGAGTGTTTGCGACCATCAACGCGGTGTTTCTACCCTTAAAAAATGAGGTTTTGGTCGCTCGGTACTGGCTACACAATGATGCTTTGCATTTCGCTCAGCAACATTACTTTACCGTCTGCGTAAGGTATGTCTAGGCCAAAATAGCTTGGGCACTCGAGCGCTAACCAAATAAATAATAAATTCGGCTTTCACTCGTACGCCCGACGCAGGCGACTATGCTGGCATCTGCCATATACGAATCCACCAATGGCCCAGTATAAAGACATAGGCCATCACCCAGTTTGCACTGCGTGCCATATACAAAACAGTTATTAAAACTGTGTTGTTCAAAACCTTTGAACTTGCCTCGCGCTCTGGGTGCCTGCTCTAGGGACTGCGCGGGTGGCGCCGCTGCTGGACTCTATGATGCATGCGCTAAGGCAATCGATTGTTGATTCTATAGCAACTCAACGCGGTCCAGGGTCAAAGGAGTATTGAGTGGGTGTGGGGCATACAGTCGAACCTCGCTGGGGCCATCGATGTGCTGCGCTAATAGACCAAAGTTATAGCCGCCTTTTTCGGGATTCGCTGGCTCACAGTATTGTCGATCCATGGATATAGTGGGCAACTGCATAGTTTTTTTTGATTTTCGAGTATGCGCCGATGTTAGTCGCTTAGAACTCCGCCGTATAAGCCATTATCACGAGTTTTCAAAACGGTGCCTCGGCGATAAAAATACCGCGTGTTGGCGGCGGGTGGCCTTCGGCGGTATTACCACTGCCGTCTGGATGTAAAAAATTTGTTAGTGAATGATAGGTCATCCAATCGGTCGATCGCTGTTCCGCGTCTGAGGTGACGGTTGTGTTAACCATACGTGGGTTGTCAAAGCCGATTTTTTTAAGCCAACTGACGAGTGTTGGGGGACTCGGTAAAAACCACACATTGCGCATCTTCGCATAGCGACCCTCGGGGACTAGAACCGTACCTTCAGCGCCATCGACAATGAGTGTCTCCAAAACTAACTGTCCGCCGGGTCGCAATAGATCGCGCAATTCTTGCAAATGATCAATCGGCGATTTGCGGTGATAGAGCACACCCATTGAAAACACAGTGTCGAAACCATACAGTTTTTTCGGCATCTGTTGAATGGCGAGTGGCAGGACATCGATCGGTAATTGAGTGCCGATAAAATGCTTTACTGCGTGAAATTGGCAAACAAATTTAAC
>JAPKCN010000123.1 GCA_028822945.1 Porticoccaceae bacterium
GCGACTCTTGCATTGCATCAGGCTTTCCGGCGCACGGAATTGCACAACAGCTTTGGCAAAGAGAGGCCATATCATAATTATCGGCTCAGGGACTTCTCGGCTGGCGCGCACTCCAGGACTAACAGTATATCAGAGGTTTTTTAAAAACACCCCTGCGCAGTTTTAAGGTTTATCTAGGAACTACTTGCGGTCGAGGTCAAATAGCACAGAATCGAGTTTGCTATCGATCGCTTCGAGGACCTGCGAGGCGCCTGCGTCCTGTTTTGCGGTGTCTTCGGCGCGCAGCAGATCATGAGTTAGATTAAGCGCTGCCATAACGGCTATGCGCTCGACGCCAATAATATTTGAACTGCGGCGTATGTCTTCCATTTTGTCATTGAGAATTTGTGCCGAGTTTTCCAGCACCTCGCGCTCTGCCGGTTGACAATTAACTTGGTAGTCTTTGTCGAGAATGCGCACCTTGAGTGAAATATTATCCATCATTGCTCTGCACTAAGATTTTTTAGACGATTGATCATGGTCTGGATTTTCTGACGCGCCAATTCATTCTTTTCTAACAGCTGCCCGCGCTCGCCGACTAAACCTGCCTCGCGTTCGCGGAGAGCTTGATTTTCTGCCTTGAGTTGTTGGCACAGTTCGATCAGGCGATCGAGTTTGTCTTCAAAATGGTCTGTTGTGCTCATGTCGTCTCTCTTATAAGACTGATTGCATTCCTATCTACCGAGTCAACTATAGGCATTGTAGGGGTTCTGGTCAATTGTTAGATGGCGATAATCCATGGTGCAGACATTGTCCAAGGGTGTTAGCATATTGTCCTTAAAAGAGGGGATTAGTGCGGTGACGTTCGAGGAACTTGAAGATCTTTTTTTCGCCATAGAGATCGAGGCAAGCGCGGCCGCATTTCATGGGTTTTTGTGCGGTCGCCTGAGCGGTGGTGCGGTTGAAATGCCCGATTTGGTCACTTCATCAAGCGAATGGTTAGCGTTGTCTCCGGAGCAGAGCGAAGCGGCGGAGCACCCACTGACTGATTTTTACCAGGCATCTTTAAGTAATCTAGAGGATTTAAGTTTCCTTTTTCAGCCGTTGCTACCGGACGAAGATTTACCCTTGGCGGAACGCTTGGTTGCGGTGGGAGAATGGTGCGGAAGCTATATTTCCGGGCTTGCTGAGGGTTTGGGGAGCGACTTTGAAATATCCGAGGACAGCAAAGAGGCACTTGAGGACCTCGGTGCGATCGCCCAAGTATCCATTGATTTCGACGCTGAGGGTGAGCGTGACTACACTGAATTAGTCGAATATATCCGTGTCGCTGTGCAACTAATTTTTGCCGATGTGCATCCAGAAATCGGTATCGCCAGCCAACCTATACTGCATTAATTTTTTATCGGCGCTGAACAACCTAGGAAAATCTATGATTACTATTAAAGAGTATGCGGCTCGGCGCCGAGATTTGATGAGTATGATGGAGCCCAATAGTATTGCCGTTGTGGCCTCTGCACCTGAGAGAGTGCGGTCCAAAGATACTTTTTACGCCTATAAGCAGGACACTACCTTTAGCTATTTGAGCGGCTTTCCCGAACCTAGCGCGGTGATGGTATTGATCCCCGGTCGTGAACAGGGTGAATACGTCATGTTTTGCCGCGAAAAGGATCGTTTAAAAGAAACGTGGGAC
This sequence comes from Porticoccaceae bacterium, assembly GCA_028822945.1. Taxonomy (GTDB): domain Bacteria; phylum Pseudomonadota; class Gammaproteobacteria; order Pseudomonadales; family Porticoccaceae; genus TMED48. The sequence goes on from JAPKCN010000123.1 coordinate 1,673, forward strand.
GGTTTTTTAAATGGCCCCGAGGGTGCGCGCAGCGATTATGCCGCTGATGACGCTTTTCCAATTGCGGATGTTGACGAAATTTTGCCCGGCCTACTCGAAGGGCGAGGGCGTGTGTATTACGATATAGGTAAAGATGCCGAGTTTGACAAGCACCTGATGGGCTGGATTAACAATATTCGCGATCAACGTCGCCGCGGCGCCATACCACCCGGTGAATTTGTCGATCTTGGGTACTTTGTCAACGAGATGCGATTGCTCAAGAGCGCGACTGAGATAAAGCTTATGCGCCGCGCTGGTGCCATATCAGCCAGCGCCCACCGGCGTGCAATGTGCGCCAGCAAGCCTGGCTTGTACGAGTATCAACTGCAGGCTCAAATTGAGTGCGAGTTCATGCTTCAGGGCGCTACCGGACCGGCTTATACGAGCATTGTCGGAGGTGGTAAAAACGGCTGTATCCTGCATTATATTGAAAACCGCAGTTGCCTTGCAGACGGTGATTTAGTTTTGATTGACGCCGGTTGCGAATATCTTGATTACGCAGCAGATATTACTCGTACATTTCCAGTAAATGGGCGTTTTTCGGCTGCCCAGGCGGCGATCTATGACATTGTGTTGGCCGCTCAGAGCGAGGCTTTTAAATCGATTGCCCCAGGTATTGCCTATAACTGTGCGAATGAGGCAACCATTCGCGTGATTACTCAGGGCTTAGTCGATCTGAATATCCTCGATGGCGATGTCGACGAATTAATTGCGCGAGGCGCGCATCGCGATTTTTATATGCACAATTCTGGACATTGGCTCGGCATGGACGTTCACGATGTCGGTGATTACAAGGTTGATAAGAGTTGGCGCGATTGCGAGGCAGGAATGGTGCTGACGGTTGAGCCTGGCATTTACATTGCACCCGACAATTACAATGTCGCGGAAAAGTGGCGGGGTTTGGCGGTGCGGATTGAGGACGATGTGGTGATCACCCGCAATGGTTGTGAGCAAATCACTGCCGATGTGCCCAAAGAGCGTGCCGAGATCGAACGGTTGATGGAGAGTTGACGGTACCCCTAAGATTATGCGGCCGGTAGACGACGCACTTCGCTCAGCGGACTACGATGTAGTTATCGTCGGAGCTGGTATGGTTGGCATAAGCCTAGCGTTGATGCTAGCGCAACAGGCAGCTGGTTGGCGGATATTGTTATTAGAGGCGCGCTGCGCCGCTGCATCAGATAGTGACGGACACTTCGATGCCCGCTCAACGGCGCTATCATCGAGTACTCAGCGTATCTTTCAAAATCTCGATTTGTGGCAGCAAGTGCAGCGCCATACGAGCGCCATTCAGTGTATACATGTAAGTGACCGCGGCTATCCGGGTATCACTCGCATCACCGCCGCCGATGCCGATGTCGAAGCGCTCGGTTATGTGGTCGAAAACGATCCTTTGAACGAATTGTTAGAACGCCAATTGGCATGCGTGAATATTGCTATTCGCCGATCTAGCCAAGTTTCTGTGATAAATGTCAGGGCCGGCGGAGTGGAGTTGGGTTTGACGGATGTAGGCCATAGTTTGTCGAGCAAATTATTGATCGTCGCCGATGGCACGAACTCAAAGACCGCACTAAAATTGGGTTTTTACACTGATAACCACGATCATAAGCAGGCGGCTATTGTTGCCAATATTGGCCTCGACAAAGCCCACAACGGAGTCGCCTACGAGCGCTTCACTGCTCTTGGACCAATAGCTTTATTGCCGTTGACAGCTTATCGAGGAAGGCCTCGTGCGGCCTTAGTTTGGAGCCAGCCAAGCGATGGAGCGGCGACGACAATGGCACTTGAAGATACGCAGTTTTTATCGACACTGCAGAGCCAATTTGGTTATCGGCTTGGTATTTTTCGGAAAATCGGTGCGCGCGCCAGCTTTCCCTTAATCACTAGCCTTGCCGACGAGCAGGTGCGCCGAGGTATAGCGTTGTTGGGAAATGCCGCACACAGCCTGCATCCAGTGGCTGGACAGGGTTTTAACTTGGCATTGCGCGACGCTTCGAGTCTAGCGGCAATCATCGGACGTGCGCGCGCTGCGGGACTAGATTTCGCTAGCACAGAGGTGCTCGACCAATACCGCCAAGCACAGAGCGCAGACCAGCGGCGCGTGGTGGCGTTAACTCGCGGTCTGCCAGCTATTTTTGCATCGCGTTCGCCGGTTGCAATCGCCGGTCGCAATGCCGCCCTGCTAAGTATGGACGTCATGCGACCGCTGCGGCACCGTTTTGCCGACTTTGGCATGGGTCATCTCGGCGGCCACCCAGATTCGTAGCGCGCGCATTAGCAACGTCGATATTGTCGTAGTTGGCGCGGGGATGGTCGGTGCTGTGGGCGCAGTATTGTTGGCGCGAGCCAAACCCTCTTTAGTAATAGCGCTGATCGAATCGCGCTCCTACGTAGATCGGCGTAGTGGCGATTTTAATCCTCGGGTGTCGGCGATCACCGAGTGCACCCGGGGCTTACTCGATGGTTGCGACCATTGGAATAGTATCGTCAGCCACCGGCACTGCCGATATACGAAAATGTAAGTCTGTGATGAGGGAACCGGGCGCATGTACTTTGATTGCGCCAACTTCGGTGGTTTAAACCTCGGCCATATTGTTGAAAAAGGAGTTGTTCAAGGCGCGGCCATCGCCGCGCTGTGCAACTATGACAACCTCATCTTGCAATGCCCCGAGCCTATCCAGAGCATTTCCACGCTCGCTACCATCGGCGCGCGAGTAGTTACATTAGGTAGCGGAAAAGAGTTGTGTACACGGTTAGTGATTGGCGCCGACGGCGGAAATTCGCACTCGCGGTGTGCGGTCGCTCTGGCCACTCGCGAGTGGGATTACCGGCGGTCTGCAATCGTGGCCAGTGTGAAAACTGAAAATACCCATAGAGATACCTCGTGGCAATCCTTTATACCGAGTGGTCCACTGGCGTTGTTGCCACTTTTAATGTTTCACGATGCACATCTCTACTCGCTTATGTGGTCGTAGAATAGCGCATTCGCTGAGGACTTAATAGCGCTCGACGACGCCCAATTTTGAACTGCTAGCGAACGCTGTTTGGTGCCGATTATTGCGATGCAGCGGCGCTTTATGGTGCCGCTCAAGCAACGTCATGCGGTAGATTATGTTGCACTCGGAGTGGCGTTGGTAGGTGATGCCGCGCACAGTATTTACACATTAGCTGGGCAAGGCGTCAATTTGGGCTTTGCCGACATAGAGGTTTTAGTTGAGGAAATTAGTCGTACCTGCAAACGCGGCAGCGATATTGGTAGACTGGCGACGTTTAAGCGCTTTAAGCGCCGCTCCAAGGTTGAAAATCTTTTCATGATGGTCGTGATGGAATTACTTAAGCGCTTATTTTTTAGCTGCAACCGCCCTTGCGTGCGCTACGTAATATCGGCATGTAGCTGATTGACCACTGTCGAAGATTAAAACGTCACATAGCTCGGTATGCTAGGGGGTTTTAAATTGACACCTCAAAATAGATTAAAGGTCTTCTGCAAGCCTCGCCTGGCGCCACTCTTCCTCTTTAAGTACCGCTTTAATCTCTTCCAAAACACCATCTACATCAGAATCCTCACGCAAGTCTTGAAAGTGGCCGCTGAGTACGGAATCGGGTTTTAGATTGCCTTCCTGATAGAGGTGCCAGATTTCTTGTGCATATCGAGTATCGAGTAATTCTGGAGCGAAATGTGCATAGTATTGTGTCATGTTTTGAATGTCTCGGTAGAGCATCGATTCGGCGTGGTTATTAGCCGCGGCGTCGACAGCCTGCGGAAGATCGATGATCACTGGCCCATAATCGTCAACGAGAACGTTGAATTCTGAGAGATCGCCGTGAATCAAGCCGGCACACAGCATCAGCACTACGTAGCGCATTATTTGCGCATGATCTTCGATCGCCTGCTCTGTACTCATCGATACTTCACTCAATCGTGGAGCTACTTGGCCGTTGTCGTCGACCACTAATTCCATAAGCAATACGCCGTCAAAACAGCCGTAGGGTATGGGTACTCGCACGCCGGCATTCGCCAGTTTGTAGAGCGCATCGACTTCGGCATTCTGCCAGCTTTCCTCCTGCTGCTGGCGGCCATATTTTGAACCCTTATCCATTGCTCGTGCACGTCGGCTACTGCGCACTTTGCGGCCTTCGCGATACTGCGTAGCTTTTTTAAAGTTGCGTTTAGCCGCTTCTTTGTAGACCTTGGCACACCGTATTTCTTTGCCGCAGCGCACGGTGTAGACGGTCGCCTCTTTACCGCTCATCAATTGGCCAATTACCGCATCGATCA